>DATHKK010000893.1:0-2578 GCA_035489355.1 Candidatus Limnocylindria bacterium | reverse complement strand
CACGAATCCGATGTTGCGCTTCTGGACCTTGATGTCGTTGACGCGCTGGTTGCGGATGAAAATGTCGCCCTCGGTCGGCATCTCAAGGCCGGCAATCATGCGCAACACCGTGGTCTTGCCGCCGCCGCTCGGACCGAGCAGCGCGACGAGTTCACCTTCCTCGACAGTGAAGCTGACGTTGTTCACGGCGGCGACTTCGCCAAACTTCTTGCTGACACCTTGCAGTCGAATGCTCATCGAAAATCATTTCCCGGCAACGGAACATCCAGCTCGCGCTGGGCCGCTTCCTCTTCTTTTTGCGCGCGCCACTCCAGCCACGTCTTGATGCCGAGTGTCACGAGCGCGAGGAGAGCGAGAAGGCTGGCAATCGCGAATGCGCCCGCCGCGTTGTATTCCTGATAAAGTTTATCGATGCGCAACGGCATCGTATCGGTCTGGCCCGTGATGTGGCCGGAGACCACGGACACCGCGCCGTATTCGCCCATGGCGCGCGCATTGCAAAGGATGACGCCGTAGATCAAACCCCATTTCACGGACGGCAGCGTGACGTACCAGAACGTTTTGAATCCACTCGCGCCCAGTGTCAGCGCGGCTTGTTCCTGGCCGGTGCCCGCAGCTTGCATCACGGGAATGAGTTCGCGTGCGACGAAAGGGAATGTGATGAAAATCGTCGCCAGCACAATGCCGGGCACCGCGAAGATGATCTTGATGTCGCGATCGTTGAGCCATTGCCCGAAGTAGCCTTGGAGTCCGAAGAGCAGCACGTACATCAATCCTGCGACGACGGGCGAAACGGAGAAGGGTAGATCGATCAGCGAGTTCAGCAGCGACTTGCCGCGGAAGTCAAACTTAGCAATGGCCCACGCCGCCGCGACCCCGAAGATCGTATTGGCCGGCACCGTGATGAGCGCGACGATGACCGTGAGTTTCATGGCCGACCACGAGTCCGGTTCGGCCAGCGCCTGGAGGAAGAAAGCGACGCCTTTGCTAAAAGCCTGTGCGAAGACATTGAAGAGTGGCAGGAAAAGAAACACGACCGAGAAGAGAAGCGCGATGGAGATCAGCAGCCATTTCACGAACGGTGATTCTTCCGTCCCGCGCCGGGACGCGGTGGTGGTTCCCTTCGAGCGTTTGACGTAGCCAGCCATGTTATTTGGTGAAGTGGCTTGCCCACGCTTCGAGGTAGTTGATGCCAATGAGAATGATGAACGAGACGATCAGCAGCACGGCCGCGATGGCCGTCGCGCCGAGGTAATCATATTCCTCCAGTCGAAACACGATGAGGTAGGGCGCGATCTCAGTTTGGAATGGTTTGTTGCCGGAGATGAAAACAATTGAGCCGTACTCGCCGACGGCGCGCGCGAATGAAAGCGCGAATCCTGTAATCACCGTGGGCGCGAGCGTCGGTCCGATGACGCGCAGGAAGGTGCGCCAACGTCCCGCGCCGAGCGTCGCCGCCGCTTCTTCCATGCTGCGGTCCAGGCCTTCCAGCACGGGTTGCAACGTGCGCACCGCAAATGGCATTCCGACAAAAGTGAGCGCGATGACAACACCGAGCGGCGTGAACGCGCCTTCGATTCCCATCGGCACGAGGTATTGGCCGAGCCAGCCGTTCTTCGCGAACAAGTTGGAGAGCGTCAGTCCCGCGACGGCCGTGGGCAGCGCGAATGGAAAATCCACCAGCGCATCGATGAACTTTTTGCCGGGAAATTCATAACGCACCAGCACCCACGCCAGAATGGTGCCGAACACGGCATTGATGAATGCGGCAATCAGCGATGCGCCAAACGTCAGCCGATACGCCGCCATCGCCCGCTCCGTGGTGACCACGTGCCAGAACTGCGTCCAGGTAAGTTGCGTCGTCTTGAGGAAGAGCGCCGCCATCGGGATCAATACGATCACGCTGAGATAAAACAGCGTGAGGCCCATGGTCAGATTAAACCCGGGCAGCGCGTTGAATTTTCGGTTCAGCATGGACGCGCTATCGAATCAGAAGCCCGGCGCGGAGAGAAACAATTTCTCCCGGCCAGCACTTTGCCGCGTTGCCTCAATCGTCTTTCGTGAGGCATCAGATGTTCTGGGCCACGGCCATGAGATAGCGGTATTCGACCAGAATGGTTTGCAAGGCGGCGTTCAACGCCTCGACCTGCAAGTGTAGCGGCGCGTGTTGCGGCGTTTCCAAAGTGATCTCGAAGGGCGGCTGCTTCAGTCCTCGCGGCGATTTCAACATGCCGTCGTAGTTGGAGTAGATCACACCGCGACGCGCGGGGAAGCCATCGATCTTGCGGCGGCGGTTGCGCGGCAGAAACTTTTCCGCCTGGATCAAGGCCGGCTCCAGCAAATGTTCGGAGAGCACCGCACCGTTCACATAGCCGTAAATGCCGTTGCTCGTGTCGTCGGCATGAAGCGTCACGATGCCGTGAAAGGCGTGCGTCCAGATTTCCGTTTCGAGCGAGCGAATCTCCGGCTGTTGCGAATCGATCCAGAACTCGCGATTGAGATCCACGCCGGCGCGCGAGTGACGCGTGTTGTCCTCGAAGCCCGTCGGATTGCAAATCGGATAGATGAACAACGCGTA
>DATHKK010000892.1:0-3648 GCA_035489355.1 Candidatus Limnocylindria bacterium | reverse complement strand
CGCGCCTGGATGCGTGGCGTCCAGTTCATCGATCTTGCGCTTGAGCGCGCGCACTTTTTGCTGCGCTGGTGTGTCGAACAGCCGATACTTCTCCTCCGAATCCATGCCGAAGGGCGACTTCTCTCCGTAGAGCACCTGGCGTAAAGCCTCGCGGTCCGCTTGCGCGAACGCGGACGTGGCGTTGGTCTTGGCGAGTTCACGCCAGGCCTTGTCTGTGTCTTTAAAAAGTTTGTCGTAGCGGTCTGCCACGTCTTTCAACGAAGTAGTCGCGTTCGTGAACATCGTCGCCACGAGTGGGTTCAACTGGTTCGTCGTTCCGTCATTGGCCGCAAACTTCGCAGCCACAGCCTTGGCCGCTTCCACAAAGTTTGTTTTTGGAAGCGTCGCGAAAGCCAGCCACGGCGCAAAAATCGGGTCCGACTCCTTCTCCAGCTTCTCCAGCCGGTCGCTCCACCGGCTCACTAGTCGCGGCGTCAGCTTGCGTTCGCGCGCGAGCGATTCACGTTTGTCTTTGTTCAGGCCCTTGCTATCGGCAGCAGCCAGCAGGTACTCGCCGACTTGCGAACGCAGCTTGGCCAGCAACTCCGCCTCCTTCTCCGCGCGAAACTGCTTGGATTCCTCGTCACGCTTCTTCTTCTCCACCAGATATTCGGGATACTGTTTCGGGAACGATTTCTCGCCGAGCAACGGCTTCTCCGCCGGTTCCTCGCTGCTCGCGAACACGCCGTAGATTGAGTAGTAATCCTTCGTCGGAATCGGATCAAACTTGTGGTCATGGCAGCGGGCACAACTCACCGTCATCCCCATCGTGCCGCGCGACACTACGTCGATGCGGTCATCGATGATGTCCGCCTGATTGTTCAGGAAGCGCCGCCCCAACGTCAGAAATCCGAGAGCGGCGAGCGGACGTTTGTCCTCACCGAGCGGCAATAGATCAGCGGCGATTTGCTGAGTGATGAATTGGTCGTAAGGCAGATCTTCGTTTAACGCGCGAATCACGTAGTCGCGATATGTGTAAGCAAACGCATACCGGCGCTCTTCTTCGAAGACGTAGCCCTTCGTGTCCGCGTAGCGCGCAATGTCGAGCCAGTAACGGCCCCAGCGCTCGCCGTAGTGTGGCGACGCCAGCAATCGATCCACGACCTTCGCGAACGCGTCCGGCGATTTGTCCACAATGAATGCATCCACTTCCTCGGCAGTGGGCGGCAACCCAATTAAATCGTAAGTCGCGCGACGAATGAGCGTCCGCTTGTCGGCGCGCGGTGAAGGCGTGAGCTTTTTCGCTTCGAGTCTCGCGAGAATAAAGTTGTCGATGGGCGTTTGAATCCACTTCGACTTTTTCACGGCCGGCGGAGCAGGGGAACGGATCGGCTGATACGCCCAATGCTGGCGGGTTTGTTCCGTGACAACGCTCGTCACGACTTTGTTGCCGTTGGTGCGCGGATCTGGCGCACCCATCTTCACCCACGTTTCGAGATCCGCAATTTGCTCCGCCGAAAGTTTTTTGTTCTTCGGCGGCATCTGCAGATCCTCGTCCGCGTACCGCACGGCCTTGATAAGCAGGCTCTTCTCGGGATCGCCGGGAACAATGGATGGGCCGGTGTCGCCGCCCTTCAGCATCGCGTCGCGCGTATCGAGCAACAATCCGCCTTTGACCTTGTCCGACTGGGCGCTGTGGCACTTGTAGCAGGTGTCCGCCAACACGGGCCGAATCTTCTTCTCGAAAAATTCGATGCCCGCCGCGTGATCTGCCGCGCGCGCCGCGAGACTGGCGACGATCCAAATTGTTATGCCGAAAATTCGTTTCACTTTGGTCCTGATTCGTCCTGCACGAGCAGCTTCATAATCTCCGCGGCCGCCCGCCCGCTGGCGCCGGGTTGGCCCAGCGACGCCGCGATTTGCCGCAGCTTTGCTTTGACTGTAGTGCGACGCCCGGCGTCGTGCATCAATTCAAGCGTGCTGCGGGCAATGTTTTCCGCCGTGGCCTTGCTTTGCACGAATTCCGGGAACACCTCCTCGTTCGCCAGAATGTTCGGCATCGCCACCCATTTCAACTGCACGATGCGTTTCGCAATCGCATAAGTGACAGCCGGCATTTTGCACAAGGTCACCGTTGGCACACCGAAGTAAGCGCACTCCAGCGTGACGGTTCCGCTTTTGGCGATCGCCACGTCCGCTCGCGCCAAGGCGTCGGGCAGGCTGGAGTGAACTTCAACGTTCTCCGGCAACCCAATCTGACGGGCCAAAGCCGCAAGCCGATCCGAAAGCACCATCACCGCGCGCGTGTTCGGTATCTCGGTGCGAATAAGCCGTAGGGTTTCTCGCATGACGGGTAAATGCTTCTTCAATTCCGTCGGACGACTGCCGGCCAGCAGCACAATCAGCGGCGCCTCAGCGTTAAACGGTTTGTCTGCCGTCGGCACTTGGCTGTCGTAACGGTCGATTATCGGATGCCCAACAAACTCGACATGCAACTGAGGTGTGCGTTGTGCGTACCATGCTTTCTCGAAGGGAAAAATGGCCAGCAACAGATCGATGTCCTTTGCCATCTTGTCGGCGCGGCGCGGACGGGAGGCCCACACTTGCGGTGAAACGTACTGAATGATCTTCGGTTTCCACTTCGAACTCTTGGCTTGCCGTCCGTGCTCCCTGACTGCATGAGCGAACCGCCGATTGAAGCCCGCAAAATCCACGCAAATGATTGCGTCTGGCTCACGCTCGATGGCGAGTTGCAGCAAACGCTTGAACCGCTGGCGAAACTCCCAGAGACGTTTGATTGCCTCTAAACCAAAGACCGCATTGCGGGTGAAGTCGAAAATCAACTCCATCTCGGCCGCTTGCATTTGCGGCCCCCCCACGCCAAAGAACTTTGCCTCACGCCCGCCGAGCCGCTGGCGCAGCGCCTGGATTAGTTCCGCTCCCAACGCGTCGCCGCTAGCTTCACCCGCGATGAGCATGAACGTGAGTGGCTTCACGCGAGGCTCAACTGGGAATCGCCATCTCCGCCGCTGCCACGCTTTCGATCTGGCGGGTGATCTCAAAGGCGAGATCGAGCGCGCGCATGGCGGACTCGCCATCGACCAGCGGCTTTTGTTGCTCGCGCACGCAGCTCACGAAGTGCTGCAACTCCAGCTTCAGCGGCTCCTTTTTCGTGATCGGCACCGGTTCGCGTAC
Organism: Candidatus Limnocylindria bacterium; assembly: GCA_035489355.1. GTDB lineage: Bacteria > Verrucomicrobiota > Verrucomicrobiia > Limisphaerales > SIBH01 > JANNGC01. The sequence continues at coordinate 474 of DATHKK010000892.1, read as the reverse complement.
GATTCTTTTGCCGCCGAATTCGCTGACGATGGTGGAGTCTTTCGAGCGCAGCAGTTTTTTGAAGAGCGAGCTTTCAGGTTCGCCGTCACTCGCGAGGCGATAAATGAATCCCTCCTGCGCGCGGTAATCGAGCGAGATGTAACTGGTCATCGGCCCGCCGCTGAACACTCGGATCTTGCGCATGCGTTCCGCGCTCACGCGGCTCACCGTGAGATTCGCGATGCAGCCATTGGCAAACTTCAACCGTGCATTGGCGATATCCTCCGATTTGCTCAGCACGGGAATTCCCACCGCATCCACGTTCACCACCGGCGATTTCACGAAGGCCAAAACGATGTCCAGATCGTGAATCATCAAATCGAGCACCACGCCCACATCCGTGCTGCGGGCGGGGTAGGGCGAAAGCCGGTGCGACTCGATGAAGCGTGGGGCCGTCGCGACTTCTTCCAGGTATTTGAACACGGGATTGAAGCG
>DATHKK010000891.1:0-5139 GCA_035489355.1 Candidatus Limnocylindria bacterium | reverse complement strand
CGCGCCTTCTCCAAACGCAGTTCTGTCTGCTTGGCGCGGATCGATGTCTTGAATTGCTTGCGAAACATCCGCCGGAAATGGCGCAAGCTGCATCCGCACATCTCCGCCAGTTTCTCCGAGGAATAATTCACGAGGTCATCGTCCGGGATGCGCGTGATCATTTCCTCGAAGCGCAACAGCGTCGTGGCCACGTTGCCCCGAGCCACCGGTGCGCTCGGCACTGCGTCGCCAAAGATCAGCGCCACCAGGTGCAGGATCCGGCACCGCGAAAAGAAGCTGCGCCGCCGTGCCGCGCTCTGCGCCAGTTCGGCAAATTCCTTCGCCACCGGATCGCTGGCGGGAATGATCCGCGTCTGGCTCATTTGCGCGAAAGCATCGAGCGAGAGGCGTTCGGAGAGCGACATCAAGCCCACCAGATGTTCGGGGCGAAAATAAAAGAAGTGGACTTGGGCCGCGCTGATCTGGCTGGCACGCAGCACACCTTCGACGCTGGGGCCGATGACGAGCACGTCACCGGTTTTGAGATCGCGCACGTCGGCACGGGCGATCCAGTAAAAGGCGCCCTTGCTGATAAGCACGATTTTCCAGCCAGGCGAGGAGTCCCTCCATTCCGAGCCGGGCGCCAGTTCACACTCGTTGATGAACAGATGAGTCAAGAGCTTCACGTACGGGACGGATTCTTAGCCTCACTCGTTACGATTGAATGGCGGTTCGGCGACGAAGGGGTCAAGAAGCGCGCCGAGGTTTTTCAGCCGCCAATTTCCGCGCAACATGCAGGCCTCAAGCCCCATCAATTCTTCCGCACGCTGGTCCGCTCTTTCAGCCAATCAAAATCCGTCGGCGACGAAGCCGGGAACGTCCCGCTGCCCGCGCCCTGTTCTCGTCGGGTTTCGCCAAGCGACCATCGATGATTCTCAATGTGGCCATCAGCGAAGGAGAGGTTCGCTCCGCCATTGTGATACGAACCCGGCAGGTTTCCCCACACGTAATCTTCCCAGCGGTTCATAAAAAAGCCGTCGTTAATCGTGTCGGGATGTTCATCGAGAAAGACATAGATGTTCGCCGGGTTCGGCATGTCCGCCAGCCGGAAGAACTGCACGAACTGCGGATTGAACTTGTTGGTCAGTTCACCGGGATCGCCGACCAATGAGTTCATCGACACGCTGCGAATGCGCGGGCCATTTTCAGCAATGGATTTGTCGGATGGACATTTAAAGACTGCGGTCGCGTCACCGAGATATGGCGACAACTTTCCGCTGCGCAACTGATCGAGATTGGTGTTGCCGTCGCTGGTCAGCCAATCCTGCATGTTGTTCACCCAGTTCTCGCGACGCGACAGTGTTTCCTGAATGCCGTGATTGTTGACGAGGAAATCATCGTGTTCATCCGCGTAGATCTGCCACGCAAGCGTGAGTTGCCGAATGTTATTAACGCAGGCGATCCGCTGCGCTTGCGCTTTGCTGCTGGCCAACGATGGCAAAAGCAAAGCGATCAGGACCGCGATAACGGCGATGACCACGAGCACTTCGACCAGAGTGAAGCCGCGGCGGAGTTCTCGGCGCAATCGCATGGCGGGATTCTCGCCAGGACGCGGTATCATTCCAGTCTTTCGTAATAGCGCGGTGCTGCTTCCCCTTGGACAAGGCGCACAAAAGCCATCAACAATAACTCTAATGGCGCCGATGCGGACCATTGATTTCAACGGATTATCAGGCGTTTCACTGCGCCGCCCCAGTAGAATCACGCGGCAAACGAAGTGCTAAGTGAAACCGTTTTGTTGCTTGCGTTAGCAAACCCACGGTCACGTCTGGCCCCCACGTGGATTGTCACGGTGTTGGTCATCGGGCTGGTATTGTCGCTGACGCTGTTTCTCTTCGTGCGCGGTTCGGAGCAACGGGAACGTGAAGCACTGCTCGTGGCCGCCGTCCGTGAGCAAGTGGAGAAACTGGAGGTGACCATGCTGCGTTCGATGGAGGTGCTCCACTCGATCGCGGCGCTACGCCAGCTCCACGAGAACCTCGGCCGCGAAGAATTTCGTGCGTTCGTGGAACAGGCGCTGGCTCGCCAGCCGGAACTTCAAGCTCTCTCCTGGAATCCCTTGGTGCCCGCGGCGCAACGCGCTAAATTCGAGACGGCGGCAACTGCGGAAAGCAGCACCAACTTCACCTTCCGCGAAGAAGATCAGCCCGGTCATCTGGTGCGGGAGCGCGAGCGGGACTCGTACGTTCCGGTCTTTTTCATCGAGCCACTTCAGCGCAATGCCAGCGCGCTCGGCTACGATCTCAATTCCGATCCGACACGCCGCCGTTCTCTAGAGCAAGCGCGCGACAGCGGCGAAATGGTGGCCACGGCGCCCATCCGGCTCACGCAAGCAGGCGAGGATGAAAAAGGATTTCTGGTGCTGTTGCCCGTGTACCGCGGCGGCCTTCCCGCCAGCATCGCTGAGCGGCGCGTACAGTTGGATGGCTTTGCCGTCGCGGTCTTTCGCATGGCTGAACTGGTCAGGCGATCCTTTCAGGATCTGCACGCCAAGGGGATTGAAGTGGTCCTCTTCGATCAATCCCCTGACGGCGAAAAACTTTTCTCCAATGTTGCCGGAAGCGTGAACGCAACGCCGGAAGCAGCGCACGCTGTCACCTTGTTGAATGTCGCCAATCGAAAGTGGACCGTCCGCTTCACGCCCAGTCCGAAGTTTTTCGCGTCGCAGGCTGCAAGCCAGTCCTGGCTCGTGCTGCTGGGCGGATTTGCCTTCACTCTCGTAACCACTGGCTATCTCTACAATGGCTGGCGGCGAACCTGCGAAGTGGCGGCCGCCAACGCCGCGCTGCAAAAGGAAATCGTGATTCGCCGGCAAGCCGAAGCCACGGCCGCTGCCGCGAACGGCGCGAAGTCCGACTTCCTTGCCAGCATGAGCCACGAAATCCGCACTCCGCTCAACGCCATTCTCGGCTATGCGCAGCTCTTGCAACGCGACCCGCATCTTCTCGCCGAGCAGCGCGATGGGGTGCGCGGCATTTATGAGAGCGGCCATCATTTGCTCGGACTAATCAACGAAGTCTTGGACCTTGCCAAGATCGAAGCCGGGCGCATGGATTTGAACGAAACAGATTTCGATCTGGGCACACTTGGCCGGGGTTTGATGACCACCTTCAAGCCATTGTGCGCGCAAAAGAAAATCGGGTTCCGCATCGAAGCGGCAACACGCCGCGTGCGCGGCGACGAAGGCAAGCTGCGGCAGGTGTTGATCAATCTGCTCGGCAACGCCGTGAAATTCACGAACGCGGGCGAGGTCTATCTCCGATTCGTACCGGCGGCAGAAGGCCATTGGTTGTTCGAAGTCATCGACACGGGACTCGGAATTCCGGAAGCGGAGCAAGCGGACATCTTCAAACCGTTTCACCAGGGCACGGGCACGGCGCACCAGGGCGGCACTGGATTGGGCTTGGCCATCGCGCAACGCCAAGTGGAACTGCTGGGAGGCAAGCTCGAGTTGCAATCCGAACGCGGCATCGGCTCGCGCTTTGTTTTCACCATCCCGCTGGCTGCCGCTCAAGACGAGGAACACGAAACAGATTCTGAAATCGTTCACCGCGGCGTGTCATTCCAATACTCCGGCGCCACTCACGACGGAGAACCAACGATCGAGCATCCATTGGATCGAATTACTCTCCCCGAAAATTTGTGCGTGCGACTCATGGTCGCCGCGGAACTTCACAGTACCACCACGCTCAAGATCGCGTTGCAGGAACTTCGCCAGCACGGTCCCCAGGCCCAGCAACTCGCGGAACAGATTCGCCTCCTCATGCGCAGCTACGACATGGAAGCCATTCAACACCTGCTCGCACGCGTAGCCATTCCCAGCGACAACCCCCGACATGGAAATCACGACGTCCAGCAATCGCCTGCGTGAAAAGATCCTGCTGGTGGACGACGTGGCCGCGAACCTCGTCGTCCTCACGGCTGCGTTGGAACCAGAAGGTTATGAAATCCTGGCGGCGCCCAATGCTGCGCTGGCATTGAAAGTCGCTGCCAAAGCGCAGCCTGACTTAATCCTGCTGGACGTGATGATGCCCGAAGTGGATGGGCTTGAAGCGTGCCGGCGCTTAAAACAGGACGAATCCACTCACCACATCCCGGTTATCTTCATCACAGCACGGAGCGACATGGCTGGCGTCGTCGAGGGGTTCCGCGCGGGCGGCGTGGATTACATCGTAAAGCCGTTTCAAGCCGAGGAAGTGCTAAGCCGCGTGGCCACGCATCTTCGCATCAGCCGGCTGACGCACGAACTGATTGACAAGAATCGTGCGCTCGAAACGCGGACCGCGGAGTTAACGGCAGAGATCGATCGCCGTCGCAGCGCTGAGACCGCGTTAGAGGACGCCGACGGAAAGCTCTCCGCGATCTCCGACCTCGAGGCGAATCGTTGGAATCTCGCCGGCCTCATTGGCGAGAGCGCCGAAACGCAAGAGACCGCGCAGGACATTCGGCGCCTCCATTCGTTTCCCAATACCAGCGTGCTCATCACGGGTGAGAGCGGGACCGGCAAAGAGTTGATCGCGCGCGCGGTTCACTTCGGCAGCGCCCGGGCACGCGGGCCGTTCGTGCCGGTGAACTGCGTCGCCATTCCCTCGGAACTTGCGGAGTCGATGCTCTTCGGTCATCTCAAAGGCGCGTTCACTGGGGCTACCACCGATCGCAAAGGCTGGTTCGAACTTGCGGACGGCGGGACTCTTTTCCTCGACGAGATCGGCGACATGCCCGCGTCGTTGCAGGTGAAACTGCTGCGCGTGCTGGAAGATGGCTGCGTCACATCCGTCGGCGCATCGCAGCCGCGCAAGGTCGATGTGCGCATCATCGCCGCCACGAACGCAGACCTCGAAGCGCGCATAGCCGCGGGATCGTTCCGGCAGGATTTGTATTTCCGACTGGCGCGCTACGTTATCGGCACCACACCACTGCGCGAGCGCATTACGGATGTTCCCCTGCTCGCCACGCATTTCGTGCAAACGCTGGCCCCGGAACTGGGATTGAAACCGCCTTCGTTGAGTGCCACAGCGCTCGCGCAACTTCAGACCTACAGCTTTCCCGGCAACATTCGTGAGTTGAAGAACATCATCGAGCGCGCCTTGATCGAGAGTG
>DATHKK010000890.1:0-3442 GCA_035489355.1 Candidatus Limnocylindria bacterium | reverse complement strand
ATTTTCGTAAACGACGAGGCCGGGCTTGGTTCCGTTCGGCACGATGAGGCCGCTGACGCCGAAGCTCGGGAAGGTCACCTTGGCCGACTGGACCACGACGATTTCCTGGCGCGCTCCACCGTTCTTGGTTGGGTCGTAGTTCGGATCGTAATTGATGACGATGCCGCTGCCGGTGACCTCGACCACATTCGGAACGACAACTTTCAGCCCGGCGATATCGATGCGGAATTTGCCCGGCACACTGAAAGCGTCCGCGATATTTCCGCCGCCCGTGATGGCCCCAAGCGCCGCGAAAATATCGACGCTGATGTCGAAGGTTCCCAACAGCCCGGTGACTTCCGCCGTGACGCCGCTGCTGCCCTGTGCGCTGCCGAAGTCGAGACCCGCCTTGTTCGCGCCGATGCCGATGGTCAGCACCAGTTGCCCATCCTTGAACCCCGTCTTGATGAGGCCGACGGACGGCCCTTCGATGACGAGCGGCCCCAGCGTAATGTTGTTCGTTGCCGCTGCCGCATCCTGAACGGTGGAGGAGACGGTGAAGGTTTCCGTGATCGCGGCGTTCGTGGCGGTGCCGACGGACCAACTGCCGGCGACGACTTGGACCGTGATTTCGCCGTCCGCGAACGTCTGCGCAACATTTACTCCGGTCTTGGGTTGAACGAAGAAGCGATAGGTCGTGGTGGAAATCTTCTGGATCGAACCGATAAGAAAACCCGCCGCGTTTTTGTCGAGGTTCGCCGCGCCGGGACCGGTCAGCTTGAGTTCGTTTCCATCGATAGTCGCGGGATCAACAAAGCCGCCATTCGGACTGACAAAAGTAATGTCGATGTAGCGCTTCGCATTCAGGCTCGCCGTGTTGACGGTCGCGCCATTGAACGGGTTGGCGAGCATCGCATACGGCTCATTCACAATGGGCGCGGTCGCCTTGTAAACGATGAAGCGTTCGATCTCGGACGAGTTGCCTTTGCCGACTGAATCCGACCACGAGTTCGCGAGGAACGTAACCTGAATGTTCACGCGGCTGATGCTATTGAGCGCCAGATCCAGCGCATCGGTGTTTAGCAAGTAGCGGAATGTCCGGTCGTTGTTGGCATCGGTGACCTTCTCGCCCGCGCCGCTCGCGCTGAGAGTGACTGACGTGCCATCCGGGCGGCTGGCGGTGATCGCGAACTCCGCCGCGTCATCCGTGATGGAACCCTCGTTCAACCCGACGCGGTTCACGTCGTTGAAGATCACGTAGAGATATTGCAGTCCGCCGATCTCGACGATGGAACCGGTTGTGGGTCCGGCAAGATCGGCCGTCACCGGAAGCAGCGTGCTGGTCGCAGGCGGAATCGTCGCGCCCACGCCGAAGATGGAGTAACCGCGCACTTGCAGGCTCTGCAACTGGAAGCCTTCCGCGCCGCCAAAGAAGAACCGCGCCGAGCCAGTCAACCCGAAGACTTCCTGCACGCCACCGTCGCCATCCGGCATACTGATCGTGACGCTCGCTTCCGGCAGATCCACATCGATACGTCCTGTCGGACTGCTCGTGAAACGAACCGCTCCAGAGAGCGTGAAGATTCCTGCCGCGCTGATGACGACTTGCGAGCCTTCGGTGATTTCGCCGAGTTCATCGAAGCCGGCGGAGAACTCTTCGATCTTCGCCGTGCTGCTGAACTTGACGCGGACCGCCGTCGTTTCGCCCGGTTCATCGATCAGGCCGTTGCCATTGTTGTCTGCGCCGTCGTTGTCCGGCGGGAACTCGGCCAGCGGATCTTCGGGCAGTTCGATGGAACGGTCGAGCGCCACGCCCGTGTTGTTGATGCGCACCGTGATCGCGCCTTGAATCGTCAGGCCATCCAGGCCGATCAACGCCGTCTCGCCGTACGCATACGCCGCGAACTTCGTCACGCCTGGCGTGCTCGTGTTCATCTTGATCACGCCGATGGTTGCGTTCGTCACCAGCAGTCCGATGGCTCCCGCCTTGATGTTGCCATTCTCATCGCGGAACGAGCCGCCATCCGGCACGAAGCCGAGAAAGATTTCCACGTTGCGCGCGCCGTAGAGCGTCTCGTCACCGACGTTCTGCACCGTAAAGTCGCCGCTCAATTTGAAGTAGGGCGGGAACTCAATCGAAGCATTGAGAATGGCGAAGCGGACAAACTGTTTCTCGTTCGGCGCGGTGAACTTAATCGCAATGTTTTCTCCACCCACGCTGATCGTCTGATCGACGTTCAGGTTCGTCGTGTTGATCTGGAGAACGACATCGCCGCCGGCCGCGCCGATGCCGGGGATTTCAATGTCCGTCGTCAGCCGCAGCGTTCCGGCGATGCCCTCCGGCAGGAACACGAATCCGCCCGCGCCATCGCTGAAGCTCACGCCAAGCACGCTCGAATTGACATTGGCCATGCCGACGCGAATCGCCGTCACCGGCGGCAAGCCACCGGGACCATCCGGATCGCGCAATGTGATTTGCTCGAACGCGAAGTCACCCTCCAGGGCGAAGTCCGGGCGATCGTCAGCCGAGTTGTCCGAGAAGTTAATCACCAGCGCCACGTGCCCGGCGATGCGGAGGAACGGACCCTTGGGCAGACTCAGCGTCTCCGTGTTGCCATCGCTGTCCACCACGAACTCCTCGTTGATTAACTGGTTCGTGTTGTTGATCTCGAGCCGCACTTCACCGCTGAACGCCAGCGACGCGCTGCCGCCACTCACGTTGATGTCGAAGGGAACCGTGAAGCTGGCCGCGAGACCTTGCGGCGTGATCAAGATGAGGCCGCTGATATCGGTCAGTTCGAAAATGGGGTCCGCAGGGTCGCCGAGAATCAGCGTCAGGTCACTGATAGCAATCTTGATGATCTTAGTCCCGTTCGGACGGAAGCCCTGTTCGAAGGAGATGAAAGTGGAGAAGCTAATTTCGGTGACACTGTCATTATCGAAGTCGAACTCCAGTTCAACGTTGCCGGACGCGGCGAGGACGTGCGTGGTGAAATTGAGGAGAACCGAAGGAGCGGGGTTGCCGCCAGCGCCATCTGGATCCGGGCCAGTCTGAACGACGAGGCCACTGGTGGCGGCAAAGCTGGTTTCGAAGTTAACGACCGGCGGTGGCGGACCCGTCGGCATTCCTCCGCCCGTGGCCGGCGCGCTGGCGCCATTGATCTTCACTTCCAGCATGTTGGCGTTGAGCACCACACCCGGCACGCCGACCAGCGCAATCTCCTGCACAGTGGCGCGAAGCGCGCAGTAGCTGGACTTGTCCGTCACCAACACTGGCTTCAGCAACGCCAGGCCCAGGCTGAAATTATTAATCTTGAGTCCAATCGCGCCGCTGGCCGCCGGATCATCGGTAACATCAAAAGCTCCGTCCCCGTTGCTGTCCGGATCGCCCGTGCCGATGAAGGCGTTCACGTTGTTCATCCCGATCTGGATCACGTTCACCTGTTTGGTGCTGCCGTTCGAG
>DATHKK010000889.1:0-2857 GCA_035489355.1 Candidatus Limnocylindria bacterium | reverse complement strand
TTTGCGGAACTCGAAGCGCAAGCGATCACCGATTACTCGACCGAAGCGCACGCACGGTTGGACGGAGTCTTCCTTTGGATTGGCACCAACAGCGTTTCCAGGAGATTGAGCAACCAGGTGGCGAACGCGGAGAATGCTCTCGCCCGCGCCGATGCCGCAACGAACAGCGTGCCGGTTCAGGCGCGAGCGATCGCCGTGGCGTTCAACAAGATTCTGCCGGCCGAGAAAAAAGTGCGCAGCCTGTTTACCGCGCCCGTTCTTCCGCCCCCCGTGGTTCCTCCGGTGGTAACGAACCCGCCGCCCGTGATTCCGCCGGGAACGCCGGGGCTGGCGCCGGACTCGATTGGCACTCGTTATGTGAACCTTTACGAAAACGCCGTCGTCAACGATCAGACCGTGTTCTACTTCAGCACGGCGCAGAGCGGCGCGCAGATTTACAACGTGCATCATCCCGAGGAACTGGGGCTGTGGATTTACACGCGCACGGGCGTGAACGCTGGCGTCATCACGGTGGACCCGGACTATCCGGACAACGCGCCCCAGCGTCCGTTGAACCTGACGTTCACGAGCGCGACCGGAGGCACTTTCACCGGCACGACATTTTTCGGCGAGGCGCTCGAAGGAACCTTTGCGGTGATTGAGTGAGTGCAGATCGAGGTTGGGCATGGCCTGAGAAGAATCAAAAGGCGACGAGTGGTTTACGCTTTGCAGCAGGCTTGAATATTTCCCGGCTCTCTCGTCCACTTGCGCCATGAAATCATTTTTGCTCACGAGCGTTGTTCTTATCACGATGGCTTTGGCGGGCCGGGCCGCGGATTCCGAAGAAGGTTTTGTCAAAATCTTCGACGGCAAAACTTTCGACGGCTGGAAGATTGGCGACGAGGCGGCGAAGTCCTGGCGGATTGAAGATGGCGCTCTGGTGGCGCAGGGCACGCGTTCGCACGCGTTCTACGTTGGCGACGAAATGCCCTTCAAAGATTTCGAATTCAAAGTGGACGTGATGACGGAGCCAGGTTCCAACGGCGGCATTTACTTTCACACCAAATTTCAAGAGACGGGCTGGCCCAAAGCCGGCTTTGAGTGCCAGGTGAACGTGACCCAGGGCGATTGGATCAAGACCGGCAGCCTTTACGGATTGGTGAACATGGCGCTGACCCCCTCGCAGGACAACAAGTGGTGGACGCAGCACATCATCGTGAAGGGCCGCACCGTCACGGTGAAGATCGATGGCAAGACGGTGCTCGAATATAACGAGCCGCCCGGTGCGCAAGCCGGCAAGGATTTCGCGCGCAAGCTGGACCAGGGCACGTTCGCGTTTCAAGCGCACGATCCGAAGAGCGTCATTCGCTATAAGAATGTTCGCGTGAAGCGGCTGTAGTCTTGAAACAGGCTTTCATTACTTATCTATCCGGTAGTTTGGGTCCAATGCTTTGAGCGTTTCTTCGCGTGCAAACGTTGGATCAATTCCTTGGTCCTTCAGGTGTCGCGCCAAAGGGTTTTCGCCATGCCGGAGTAGGGCGAGCAGCAGGTGTTCGGTGCCGAGGAATGCGTGACACAGTTGTCGGCGCTCGCTTTCGGCAATCGGCATCAAGTCTTCCAACGGCGTCATGAGAGGCTGGGACCATGCGGCCCGCCGTACTTCGTTGAGATCAACTTGCAGGCATTTCAAGACAGTGAACGCAACTCCTTCGTTAATTGAGAGGAGCGCAATGGAGAGGTCAGTGAGTGTCGGTTCTGGCCGACCTGATTTTGCAGCTTCCGTCCTCGCCAACTCGAGAACGCGGTCTGCCCTTGGTGTGATCGCCTTTCGCTCTGATTGTGCAGAGCCAGTTAGTTTTCGCCAAAACTCGAACAAACGCATGGCTTGTTGTCCCAGATCATTCTCACTTCATCAACATGCTCATCCTGAAGCCTAGGTCGCAAACGCGTTGCTTTACCCCGTCCATTTCCTGCGATAGCTTCCGCGCCCCGGATTTGCCGGGATTCATGGCATCCATCGAACAAGAGATTTCGCGCCGGCGCACGTTTGCGATCATTTCGCATCCAGACGCAGGCAAGACCACGCTGACGGAAAAATTCCTGCTCTACGGCGGCGCGGTGCAACTCGCCGGCTCTGTCACCGCGCGGAAAAATCAGCGCGCCACCACATCGGACTGGATGGAACTGGAGCGGCAGCGCGGCATCTCGGTCAGTTCCACGGTGCTGCAATTCGAGTATCGCGACTGCGTGGTGAACCTGCTCGACACTCCCGGTCACAAAGACTTCTCCGAGGACACGTATCGCGTCCTCACCGCCGTGGACGCCGCCGTGATGGTCATCGACGCGGGCAAAGGCATCGAGACGCAGACGCGCAAACTGTTTGAGGTGTGCCGGCTGCGCGGTATTCCCATCTTCACTTTCATGAACAAGCTGGATCGTCCGGCAAAGGATCCGCTCGATCTGCTCGATGAACTGGAGCGGGTGCTGGGTATCGCGGCGTATCCGGTGAACTGGCCTCTCGGCAACGGCGCGGAGTTTCGCGGCGTCTTCAACCGCCAGACCAAGCAGGTAAACTTTTTCGAACGTGTGGTCGGGGGCGCTTACCGCGCGCCCGTGTCGGTGCATGGTCTTTCCGATGCGACCGTGCGCGAGCAAATGGCGCCCGATGTTTACGCGAAGGTCGTTGAAGAGCTCGACATGCTGGAGGGCGCGGGCGCGGCGTTTAATCACGAGGAAATTCTCGCGGGCAAATTGACGCCCGTATTCTTTGGCAGCGCAGTCAACAACTTCGGTGTGCAACTCCTGCTGGACGCTTACCTTGATCTCGCGCCAGGCCCGAAAGCGCGTGTGGTCGAGGAGCGCGTCATCGATCTAGTAC
>DATHKK010000888.1:0-5905 GCA_035489355.1 Candidatus Limnocylindria bacterium | reverse complement strand
CCGGGTTCCGGAAGTGAACGCGCTGCTCAACGTTGTCGGCGTTTCATCGTGGGCGGGACCAATCATTCTCAACACCAATCTGACCGTGGCCGGAGGCAACATGACGTTGTCCGCCGCGATCAGTGGCGCGGGCGGACTTCGTTTTCTGTTCAACGACCGCGCGCAACTCGCTGGATCGGAAGCGAACACTTACACCGGCGACACCTGGGCCGATGGCGGCCTGCTGGAACTGAACAAGGCATCGGGCGTCACAGCATTTCGCGGACGACTGATTGTGAACGCCGGCAGTGGCGCGCCGGACGAAGTGCGCTGGCTCCAGGATTTTCAATGCATCGGCGCGGACGTTACATTGTTTCCCGGCGCGCTGGTAAACCTGAACAATCGTCGCGACGAGTTCGGTCCCGTCACGTTCAACGCCGGCACCATCGCCACGGGCACGGGTGAAATCGGCATCTACGGATTAGTCACGGTGAATCCTTCCATCGACTCCGCATTCATTACAGGCCGGCTCGGCTTACCGGGTGGCATCCGTGAGTATCGCGTGAGCGACGGCAGCCCGTTCCCGGACTTGCGGATCGACGCGACGATCGTTGGACCGGGAGGCTTGCGAAAGACTGGCATTGGTCAAATGTGGCTGGCCGCCGCGAACACTTACGGAGGCCTGACCATCGTGGCGGAAGGCGCTCTTTCCGTGCTCGACCCGAATGGACTCGGCGCGCCCGCCACGGGCACCACGGTGAACGAGGGCGGAACGCTGGAGGTCAATTTCATCGGCTCCATGCCTGAGCCTCTGGCCATTCGCGGCGCGGGTTTGGCTGGCCAAGGCTCGTTGGGAGTGTTCGGCAACGTCACCTTGCGCACGCCTTTTCCATCCATTTACGCCGCCATTGATTTGACGACTCACGCAGCCATCGGAGTTGCGCCTGATAGCCAGTTGACCGTGGACGGCACCGTCAGCGGCATCGGCAACCTGACGAAGGCTGGCCCCGGCACGCTGTGGTTCGGCGGCAACGATCACAACACTTACAGCGGAGAAACCTTTATCAACGAGGGGCGGTTCATCATGGGCAAGCCGTCCGGCGCCACCGCTGTGCCTGGCCCGTTGAACATCGGCAGCCCCGCCGGCCTCAGCGCGCTGGCGGGAAACGTGGCCAGCTACCAGGTCATCGGAAACATTTTCGTCAACCGCGGCGGCCTGTTGAATCTCAATGGCCAGGCCGAGAACGTGGATCATCTCTGGCTCTCGGAAGGGGGCGACGTGCAGACGACTACTGGTGTCCTCTTCCTGAAGAGCGGCGGTTCCATCCAGGTGGTTCCTGGGGCGGTCGGCGATCCCGCCACCATCTCCGGCAATCTGGACATGGACGCCGGCGCTCACGTCATCAATGTGGGGGCAAGCACTGCGCTGTCGGGACCGAACCTCGAAATCACCGCGCTGATTTCCAGCAGCGTCGGCGCGATCACCTTGCAGAAGAACGGCCCCGGCACGCTGCGCTTCGCGGCCAACAACACCTATAGCGGCACGACCATCGTGAACGAAGGCGTGCTGCGTGTAGACGGCTGGCAGCAACAAGGCGCCGTTCGAGTCAACGCGGCCGGGACGCTTCAAGGCGTCGGTGTGGTCGGCAACATCACATTTTCCGGCAACGGCGGCGTGGTGGCGCCTGGTGCCAGCCCCGGGGTGCTGGGTTGCAACAGCTTCAGCTTCGGTTCGTCGGGAGGCGGCATTTTAGAAATCGAATTGAACGGCGCATCGCCAGGCAGTGGCCATGACCAACTGACGGTGGGCGGCATCGGCCAGATTGATTTGTCCGGAATCACGCTGCGCGCCAAGCCCGGCTTCATCGCCGCTACGAACCAGCAATTCGTGATCATCAACAATTTCGGAAACCCCGCGGTGCAGGGCGCGTTCAACGGCCTTCCTGAAAACGCGAGTCTCACGCTCGGCGACCAACTCTTCCGCATCAGTTACATCGGCGGCGACGGCAACGATGTAATGCTCACGAAGATCGGCGATGTGTTCCGCCCGCGATTGTGGATTGAACGCATCGCACCCGCGTCCGTGCGCCTGCTTTGGCCCACGAACGACTTGGTGTTCACGCTTCAGTTCACCACGAACTCGAGCGGAACGAATTTCACTGGCTGGAGTGTGGTTCCCGAAGCGCCGGTGCTTTCAGGCACGAACCGCGTCGTGACGAACAGCAGCAGCGGGGCGCACAAGCTCTATCGATTGCTCAAGCCGTGAACCTCGCCCAGAGCGAGCTGTTGAAGTGTTGAAGATCAGGCCGCCGCTTTGTCGCTCTTGCGGCGGAGCATTGGCTTGGCTTCACCGCGCACGACGGCGGCGGTGATCTTGATGGCGTCCACGTCGTCGCGGCTGGGGACTTCGTACATGATGTCGAGCATCAATTTTTCGATCAGGCTGCGCAGGGCGCGGGCGCCGGTGCCCTTCGTGACCGCGAGCGAGGCGAGTGCGCGCAAGGCATCGTCGGAGAATTCCAACTCCACATCTTCGAGCGCCATCAGCTTGGCGTACTGCTTGGTCAGCGAATTGCGCGGCTCCGTGAGAATCTGGACCAGTTGGTCCTCCGTGAGTTGTTCCAGCACGGTAACCATCGGGAGGCGGCCGATGAATTCAGGAATAAAACCGTAGGTGATGAGATCTTCGGGCTCGACGTGCTGAAGGATTTCATCACGGTCGAAATCCGCCACGCGCTGTCCGTGCTCAACGGCACCGAAACCCATCACACGATTGCCGAGGCGACGTTGAATGATCTTCTCGAGACCGACGAAAGCGCCGCCGCAGATGAAAAGAATGCCACTGGTGTTGACGCGAATGTATTCCTGCTGCGGATGCTTGCGCCCGCCTTGCGGCGGCACGTTGCAGATGGTGCCTTCGAGAATTTTCAGCAGCGCCTGCTGCACGCCTTCACCGCTCACGTCGCGCGTGATGGAAACGTTCTCCGTCTTGCGCGCGATCTTGTCGATCTCATCGATGTAAACGATGCCGCGCTGGGCGCGCTTCACGTCGTAATCGGAATTCTGGAGCAACCGCAGGACAATGTTCTCCACGTCTTCGCCGACGTAGCCCGCTTCTGTGAGCGTCGTCGCGTCGGCGATGGCAAAGGGCACATCGAGAATGCGCGCCAGCGTCCGAGCCATCAAAGTCTTGCCCGAACCGGTGTTGCCGATGAGAAGGATGTTGCTCTTCTCCAGCTCGACCTCGCCCTCGCGTTGTCCCTTGAGTTCGTCGCCGCCCTTGGACTGTGCCGGCTCGTGCAGCACGCGCTTGTAGTGATTGTGGACCGCGACGGCCAAGGTCTTCTTCGCCTGCTCCTGCCCGATGCAGTACTTGTCGAGGTAGTTCTTGATCTCGACCGGCTTGGGAACCGAACTGATGAGCGCGGGCTTTTTGGACTCGACGGCGGCCAGTTCCTTATCGAGGACGCTTTTGCAGAGGATGACGCAATTGTCGCAGATATAGACGCCCGGACCTTGGATGAGTTTCTTCACTTCCGCGTGGGATTTCCCGCAGAAGCTGCAGAGCGTGATGTTCGTTGGCCGCGCCATCCCCGAAACCTTACGCGATGACCGACGTGCGGTCAGGCAAATTCGGCATCTCTTTGCGGGACACCACGACTTCGTCCACGATGCCAAAAGCCTTGGCCTCTTCCGGGCTCATGAAATTGTCGCGATCACAGGCTTTATCCACCACATCGATGGGCTGGCCGGTGTGCTTGGCGAGAATGTTGTTTAAGCGCTGTTTCAACTTGAGCATGTACTTCACGCGAATCTCCACATCGGTGGCTTGGCCTTCTGCGCCGCCGAGCACTTGGTGAATCATGATGTTCGCATTCGGCAGTGCGTAACGCTTCTTCTTCGCGCCACCCGCCAGCAACACCGCTCCCATGCTGGCCGCCTGGCCGATGCAGTAGGTATTCACGTCGCAAGTCATGAATTGCATCGTGTCGTAAATCGCCAGTCCGGCCGTGACGCTGCCGCCGGGCGAATTGATGTAGAGATGGATGTCCTTCTTCGGATCGCTCATCTGGAGGAACAAGAGCTGCGCGATAATGACATTTGCCACCATGTCGTCGATGGGCGTGCCGAGGAACACGATGCGGTCCACCAGCAGCCGCGAGTAAATGTCGTAGCCACGCTCGCCGCGTCCGGTCTGTTCGATGACGTGAGGGATTAAGAAATTTTGCATATTCAGTTCTTGCGAAAAGTCGTCGGGCGCAACCTAGCGAAGGGCCATGGGTGCGTCAAGGAACGGGGAACCGCGGTAGTGTCTGCCAAATGCAGACACTACCGGAACCGCAGATCCCAATTCCCGGTTTCAAGTTGCGAAACCTTTTTCGATCGGCGCTCGATTGCTCATGGTGAGTCGCTTCGACTCCGCGCACGGCACGCCGCCCGATGCGCACAGTCGCTCGTGAAAGGGACTTTGTGAAAAAAATCACAAAACGGCTTGCCGCAAAAAAAGTCGATGGGTACGTTGCGCGCACGGAGGCGATTGGACTCCAGCGCGTATGCAACAAACCGGCACAACCACTGAGTTCGGATACAACTCGAAGATCGAGGGCGATGTGGTCGTCACTCGCGTCGATGCGGCGCTGAATTGGTTCCGCAAAAATTCCCTCTGGCCGATGCCGATGGGTCTGGCGTGTTGCGCAATTGAGTTGATGGCAGCAGGTGCGAGCCGTTTCGACATTGCGCGCTTCGGTTCGGAGGTCATGCGCTTCTCCCCACGCCAGTCGGACGTGATGATTGTTGCCGGAACGGTCACTTACAAGATGGCGCTGGCGGTGAAGCGGATTTACGACCAGATGCCGGAGCCGAAGTGGGTCATCGCGATGGGCGCGTGTGCTTCGACGGGCGGCATGTATCGCAGCTACGCGGTGCTGCAAGGCGTGGACAATATCATTCCCGTGGATGTTTACGTGGCGGGGTGTCCGCCGCGGCCGGAAGCCCTGCTGGATGCGCTGATTAAACTGCAGGCGAAGGTCGGAAACGAATCGGTGCTCGGGCTGAAGCACAAGGCGGCGTGACCAAAAATCAAAACCACAGATGGACACAGATGGACACAGATTAGCAGAGGCGAGTTCCGATTTTTTTCGTATCTGCGTTCATCCGCGTCCATCTGCGGTTGCACTTCTTCCTGAATCGTGAGCGCGCTGGAATTCGCGAATCAACTCAAGGCCAAGTTCGGCGATTTGTTGTCCGAGCCAAACGAGTTTCGCGGTGAAGTAACGCTGAAGGTGGCGGATGCGGAGTGCATCGCGGAGGTGTGCGAGTTCGCGAAGAACTCGCTCGGATTCAACATGCTGTTGGATATTTCGAGCATCGACAATTACGGCGAAGACCCGCGCTGGACGATTGTTTACGAGCTTTATCACATGGAGCAGAAGTCGCATCTGCGGCTAAAGACCGAGGTAAGCGAGGAGAAGTCAGAATTGCCGACAATCACGACGGTCTGGCGCACGGCGGATTGGCACGAGCGCGAGATTTACGACATGATGGGTGTGCGCTTCCGCGGGCATCCGGACTTGCGGCGCATCCTGATGTGGGATGGCTATCCTTACTTTCCGTTGCGCAAAGATTTTCCGCTCGCGGGTAAGCCGACGGATTTGCCCGAAGTGGCTTTCACCAAACCTGCGCCGCTCGATGGCGGTCCGTTCGTCACCGTCCCCGGCGGCAAAGACGCGATGGCCCGTGAACCGCGCGTGCGCATTCCGCTGACCGAATCTGTCGCCACGATTTCGCGCCTCGAACGTCGCGATGACGTGAAGAAAGCGCATGAACCGGACGCGCCGCAACCGAACGAGGCGATGCGAAAACAATGAGCCTTGTCATCGACAGTGATGGTTTGGAAACTCGCATTCGCGAAGCCGCAAAGAGCGTC
>DATHKK010000887.1:0-2409 GCA_035489355.1 Candidatus Limnocylindria bacterium | reverse complement strand
CGTGGCCGACATCGAGAAGAAATTGGACCGCTTGGAGCAGGCGACGCGCGAGGCAAAATAAGCGGGGCAATGCAGTTGAAAGTAGTCAGGCGTCCCGCCTGACCCGAACGGCAACGGGGCGCAATACGGCACCGCCCCTGCGGGCAGGCGAGACGCCTGCCCTGCTTTCTTTTGTGCAACGCCGGCGCACTTGCGCGTTGTCACGGAGCGCCCGGCATCGTTACGTTCCGCGCACGTTCAAATGCTCGGAACCCTGCTCAACAGCGGCGCGATCTTCCTCGGCGCGGTATTCGGTCTCGTCACGAAGATCGAAATTTCCGCGCGCCTGCAACATCAGATCAAAGTGTTGCTCGGCGTCGCCACGTCTTTCTTCGGGCTGAAACTCGTCTGGATTGGATTGAAGCCCGACAGTAGCGGTTCGTTTCTCCACAAGCTCGGCATCGTTCTGGTCGCCATGGTGCTAGGGCATCTGATCGGCAAGCTCCTGGGCATTCAGGCATGGATGAATCGCCTCGGCCAAAACGCGAAAGCAAAACTGGAACGCGCTTCCACCGAAGGAAAAAATGCCGCGAGCGACGGTTTGATGGCGGCCGCGCTCCTGTTCTGCGCCGCGCCCCTCGGAATCATCGGCGCTCTCGAAGATGGCTTGCAGCGCTACTTCCAACCGCTGGCGATCAAGGCGGTCATGGATTGTCTCGCCGCACTTTCATTCGCGCGCCTATTCGGTTGGACGGCCATGCTCGCCGCCATTCCAGTCGCGGCGTTTTTGTCGGGCTTCACGCTGCTCGGAGATCGCATCGAGCCTTGGCTCGCCTCACAGGGGTTGCTGGGTGTCTTCCACGCGTGCAGTGGTTTGATCATGACCTACATCGCGCTCATTATTTTCGAGATCAAAAAGGTTGAGATTGGAAACTACCTGCCCGCGCTCATCGTCGCGCCGGCGTTGATGAAACTGTCCCGCGTTTTGTTTAATTAGGAAATCTACAGCAGCGCCGCCGAATCCGTATCGAGCAACATCACGGCCTGGGGCTGCGTGCGAAGATAAGACGCCGGGCAATTCGTGCTGACCGCCTCGCGCAACGCGCCGTGAACCGCTTGCGCCTTTCGCTTCTCGGGCGAGATGCAGATCATTTTCCGCACGGCGCACAGCGTCGGGATCGTGAGCGTGTAGGCATAGCGTGGCATGTCGTTCACGTTCGGGAAGTGCCCCTCATCCACCTGCTGCTGCCGGCATTTCAAATCCAGGCTCACGACTTTGACCGACCACGGATCGTCGAACTCTGCCACATGCGGATCGTTGAACGCGATGTGTCCATTCTCGCCAATGCCGAGGCAGCAGAGGTCGATCTCCTGCGCCTGGAGCAAATCGCAGTAGCGCGCGCACTCGTTGAGCGGCTGGTCGGCGTCGCCGTGGATGTAATGAAATACTTTGGGCTTCACGCGGCTCTCGACGCGTTCGCGCATGTAGCGGCGGAAACTCGCTTTGTGATTTTCATCGATGCCCAAGTACTCATCCATGTGGAAGAGCGTGAGCTTCGACCAATCCACGCCGCCGAGCCGGAGCAGTTCATCGAGAAACTGGATCTGAGAGTTGCCCGTCGCGAGAATGGCGCTGGCTTCCCCGCGTTCCGCCAGGCACTGCGCCAGGAAGGCCTGGGCCTCGCGCGCCGCGTCCGCAGCCAAATCTTTCTGGGTGGCGTAAACGCGCACCGGCAATTCATCCACCGTCAATGTTTTGATGGGATTCAAGGCGGCGCATTTCGAGACAACGCGAGAGCGAACTCAAGGAATCTTTTCGCGAGTGACAGCACCGCTCTTGCGAACTTTTTCGTTTTCAGTTCTTGCTCCTGCGCCTACAACGCTGGCGCGCATGTCTTCGCCCACACCCAATCAGTCTCGGATTCTTTGGACCGGTCTGACCGTGCTGGCCATTACCCTGATCGTGGCGTGCGTCGCGGCGCTGGTCTGGTCGCTCGGACGCGCCCTGCACCTTCTCTCCCCGGTCATCTGGCCGCTGGCCGTCGCTGCCGCGCTGGCCTACCTGCTCGATCCCGTTGTGGACTGGCTCGAGAAACGGAAAATGAAACGGCAGCGCGCCATCATTTGTGTATTTGCGATTGCCATCCTCGCGGTCGCTGGCATTGGCGTCGCAGTGGTGCCGCGCCTCGTCATCGAAACGCGCGAACTAGCGGGACGGGTTCCAGAATACACGCGACGGCTGCAACAACGTGTCGTGGTCTGGCTCGAATCAAAGTCTGACTGGAACCTGCCTTCGCTCGGTTCAAAAGCCGCCACTTCCTCCGCTGGCACGAACACCGCCATCCTCACTGGCATCGCCACCAACAACATTGGCACGAACGTCGTGAGCGGGGCTGCGCCTGCCGGCGCTGTCGATTGGGAATCAGCCTT
>DATHKK010000886.1:0-2414 GCA_035489355.1 Candidatus Limnocylindria bacterium | reverse complement strand
CTCACGCTGATCAATCCAGAGCAGAAAAAAGTCCTGCCGATCGTGCAGGGCCGCGGCGCGCAACTTTCCATTTCTACCACGCCGGTGATCGCCAAGCCGGCGCTGGGACTTCAAATGGCGAAGCATGGAGAGCCGTTGACTGAACGGGAAGCGGAACGAATCCGCGCGCTGCGGCTCGCGCACCTGCGCGCTGACATCACATTCGCGGACGATTGGAAAGCGGAGTTGCGGGCTGCTGCAGCACAAGCAAGTCAACTCAGCCTGCCGCTGCAATGCGCGCTGCACCTGGGCGCGGATGCCGAGGCGGAACTCGTGGAGTTCGTTCGCGAACTGGAAGTCGCGCGTCCGAAAGTCTCGCTCTGGATCGTTTATCAACACGGCCATGCCATGACGCTGCCGGAAACGGTGCAACTCGCGCGCCACAAATTGGTCGCGCATGGAAACCAGATCCTCGTGGCCGCCGGCGCATCGCCGTTCTTTACTGAATTCAATCGCAACCGTCCGCCCGCCGATGCGACCGCGCTACCATGTTATCCGAATACGCCTCAGGTTCACCTGACCGATCCGGTGACGATGATCGAAAACGCCGCGGACATTGTGGAAACGATCGAGACGGCGAAAACCATTTCGGCGCAGCAAGTCGTCATTGCGCCCATCACGTTGAAGCCGTGGCACAAAGTGCCGCAGGGCAAGGATGATCTTTCGTCAGGCCATCTTCCCGGCGATGTCGATCCCCGGCAGATGTCGCTTTTCGGCGCGGCCTGGACGGTAGCGCACCTTTCGCGGCTCGCGCTCGCGGCCCACGTTCACAGCGCCACGTATTTCGAAACCTGCGGCTGGCGCGGAATCATGGAAACCGAAGCCGGCTCGCCGCTCCCCGCGAAGTTTTTCTCCATCCCCGGCGCGGTCTTTCCCGTTTACCACGTGTTCGCGGAAATGGCGGACTTCAACCGCGTCTGCCCGACGCACTCGACCCATCCGTTGCAGTTAGAAGCGCTGACGTTGCTCAATGCGCAGAACCGCAAGCGCATCCTCGTCGCCAATCTTTTGCCCGAGGAACAGGAGATCAAAATCAAGACCGGCACTTGCGAAGCGCGGGTGAAGCGCCTGAATACGGACACCGTGGAAGAGGCGATGCGCGACCCGGAAAAATTTCGCGGCGAGGCTGGTGCCACCATGCAATCGGTTTCGGGAAAGATCGAGTTGCGCCTCGGCCCCTACGAAGTCGCGCGCGTCAATGTGACTTGAGCCGGAACAATCAGCAGGGAACAGAAGCAAACGAAGTCAGAAGAGCTAAGTTCCCGGCGCTTTTTCAATTGAACCAGAGCCGGGCCGTTTGGTCCGCGTGCAGTCAACACCTGGAACGGGGGATTACCGCCGAACCTTGTTCCGTTCGTTTCCTTCTGTCAGCCCAGCGGAGTATTTGGTTCCCGCCGCATCGAGCGTGGAATCTCCCATTGACAAAAATACTACCTTGGTAGTATTATCTCGGTCGTCTTAACCATGCGCAAACAAAAAACATACCGGCTCGGCGATCTTCAACTGAAGATCATGAAGGTCCTCTGGCAGCGAAACGAGTGTACCGTCAGCGAGGTTTTTGAAAGCGTGAGCAAAGAGCGCGGCCTCGCTTACACCACGATTGCGACCATGCTGCGCAAAATGGAGGCGCGAGGACTCGTGGCTCATCGCGCCGATGGACGCACGTTCATCTACCGCGCCGCCATCGATTCGCACGCCGTCACCAGCAACATGTCGGAACACCTGCTGGATCGATTGTTCGAAGGCAGCCTCGCGGATCTCGTCTGCCACCTGCTCAACACACGGGATGTGAGCCACGATGAATTGGCCAAAATCGAAAAACTCATCGCGGAGAGGAAAAAGTCCAAATGAATCCCCAGCCTGCGCCTTACGATTGGTGGACCTGCGCGAGTGTGATCACCCTCGAACTCTTTGTCTTCTTCGTGGCAGCCAAACTCGCTTCCAGGCGCGTTGCCTCGGCGGCCCGACAGCGCAATCTCTGGCAAATCACCTTACTCGCCATGCTGTTGGTGTTGATTGGAGAGTTGAACGGCGTGCGTGGATGGCTGCGCTGGCCGGAAATGGAGGGCAAATTTCCGCCCTCGCACACCGCACTCGTAACGACTTGGAATCCTGAATCGGTCGAATTCATTGTGCCATTCGCCGGATTCGCCGCTGTGACGACCGTGCCGGGAGCGACGCCCCAGACGGCGACGGAATCAGATTCGCCGCGTCCACGCGTCCCTTGGCTCGCGATAGGTCTGCTGGGCATCACCGCGCTCTTGCTTTTCCGGATGGCCGTCGCACAACCGCTCACCATCGCTTTTCGGATGCCTGCACGCCGTTGGCCTGAATCCAATCTGGCTCAACTGGCGCAACGCCTCGCCGTGAAGATG
>DATHKK010000885.1:0-7293 GCA_035489355.1 Candidatus Limnocylindria bacterium | reverse complement strand
CTGCGCCGCACCAGCACCGGCGGGAGCACGTCGGACAAGTCAGGCGGCTCGGGCAACGCTCCGTATTGGGTGCGACTCGTGCGCAGCGGCAATACCTTCACTGCTTACAAGTCAACGAACGGCACGTCGTGGACATCGGTTGGATCGTACACGATTTCGATGGGCGCGAACATTTACATCGGCCTCGCCGTGACCAGCCGTCGCGATGGGACGCTCAACACGTCTCGATTCGACAATTTCAGTGTGACTCCGTAACCGGCGCGGCAGCGAACCAAAGAGTGATCGCGATCGAGGGTGTGATCGATGCAGCGTTGCAGCCAAATCGGGTCTTTCCTTATCGTCCACTCATGACTTCTTCACGTTTCATGGGCGGCGTCATCGTATGGCTGGCGCTCGCAGTCACGGCTTTGGCGGCAGAACCCGCTGCGGTTTCGTCCTTGCGCAAGGCGCTCTTGCTGCACGCTTCCTTCGACAAGGGACTCGATGCTGATTTTGCCGTGGGCGATCCAAAGCTCTACACCGCGCCGGCCGGGAATCGTTCCCAAGCGCGCGCCGGTTTGCCGGACAGCAATCTCGTGATGCATGCGCAAGGCGAAGGCCGCCACGGGAATGCGCTTCACTTCACGACGAAGATGCGCCCGGTCGTATTCTTCAAGGGCCAGAAGAATCTCGGTTACAACACCAACGGATGGAGCGGCGCCGTCTCGCTCTGGCTGCGGCTGGACCCTGACAAGGATCTGCAGTCCGGTTATTGCGACCCGCTTCAGTTCATCGCGCAAGGCTGGGACGAGGGCAACATGTTCATCGAGTTCAGCAAGGACCACACGCCGCGCCATTTTCGTTACGCCATTCTGCCGGTGAAGAAAACCTGGAACGCGGCGAACCGCGGCTGGGAAGACATTCCCGACAAAGACCGCCCGATGGTCCCGGTCTATAAGCCGCCTTTCACGCACGACGGTTGGACGCACGTCGTCTTCTGTTTTGGCAACATCAACTCGGGCAAGAAGGATGGTTTCGGACAACTCTATCTCGACGGCAAAGATCAAGGCGCTTTTCGCGAGTGGCCCATCGCGTTCAACTGGGACGAGAGCAAGAGCGCGCTGACGCTCGGCCTGAGCTACATCGGTTGGATGGATGACGTGGCGGTGTTCAATCGGCCTCTGACTGATGGGGAGGTGAGCATCGTCCACGGATTGAAGGACGGAGTGCGCGAACTTTCTGCTGCCTCCAGTCGCTGATCTCTTACTCTCGAACGTCGAGACGTTCAGACCTGCTTTCGCTGCGCCCACTTCCGGCCCGTAGCGAGGGCGGCCAGCGTTTCCTTCAATCGGCGCGCTTTTGTCTCTGGCTGTTTCGCCGTCGTCAGCCACACGATGTATTCACGCTGGCAACTGGGTGCGAGCTTGCGGAAGCCCTCGGCAGCGGCGCGATTCCGTTTTTCCGCGAGCGCCTTCTTAAAATAAGCCGGCATGGGCCATGGCTTGCGTTTTACTTTTGGCGCTGGGGGAATCATCGGATTGGAGTCCAGTTCCACCGCCGCGCGGAGCAACGCGCGAAATGCTTCGCGATTAAATCCATCGAGCGTCGTCACTCGGACGCTGCGGATGTTGGTGTTGCTCTCGCCGCCTTTGCTGAACAGCTTCTTCGGATCGAGCAACTCGGTGCCGCGAAAGAAAAACAGCGCGAGATGCTTCTGGCACGCGCTCAGGCCGATGACCAGCTTGCGCCCGGAGAAACAGAGGTTGTTCCACTTGATCGACTCGGTCAGGTCCGGCTCCCACTGCAAAATCCACTCGACGAGTTGCTCGGCGAGCGGCTGCGAAAAATCCGGGCACGTTTCCAGCCATTCGCTGGGGTCCTTGGTGCGTGCGGGGTTGCAGTCCATTGTTGCTTAAGAAATCTCAACGATTGTTGCTGCGCCGCAACGAGCGCGCGTCCTCTTTGAATCGAAACGCCGGATTCCCCGTGATGTCCGCGCTTGTGAATGTCGGGCACCAATGCTTCTCCACGTGCTCTATCACGAGATCGGTTCCGGCGAAATGATCCACGCCGGGCGGGCGCTCCGGATTGTACATCGTGTCCGTCATGTCGCGCATGAGCGCCACATTCTTGCCGAGATACACTTGCTGCCGAATGGCAAACGGCCGCCCCAGCACGCACATGTTCAAATGCACTCCGGCTAGAATCACATTCGTGATGCTGCGTTCGGCCAACAGGTTCCATGTCTCTTGGCCGTCATCCGTAATCGCGTCGCTGTCGGCGATTTCAATCGTCGCGATCTGCCTCGTCCACGCCTCGCGGATCGGACACTTCGCGCCCACGCACGAGCAGCCCATGTCGGAATCATCGATGGGCAGGACCGCTTCGTGTTTAGGATCAGTCCAACACCACGCCGTCCCCCAGCGTTGCGCGGTGGCCAGTGGCACAGGTGCCTTTACGAACGGCACGGACTGCGCACGGCGCCGCTGTGGAGTGTCCTTGTAGAAACCAGTGCAAGTGCTGGGTGCGTGAATGATGAATACCCCGCGCGCCCGGGCTTGCTTCACCATTTCGTTGAATGGTCCGGCCATTTCGCCCACGCGCCGCGCCGCAGACTTGCACCAATGATCGTCCCACATGTCGCAGATGATGAGGGCGGTCCTCATCGGATCCCACGGCGTTTTCTTCTCGAAGGCTCGGCCGTCACCGCCTGCCGGGACCGCGCGCGAACGCAAGTTTAGTTGCAATGGTTCTGCGGAGAAACCTGTGGATGCAGCAAAAAAACAGATTGGAATCACGCTGCGCAACAACGGGAATGTCATGACGCAACTCTATCCGGCCGCGGTTGTGATGGTGAAGCACCTTTGCGAACCGTTTCATCGAGGTCTCAATGCGTTAGTTTGGGCGGCTTCGCTTGAGGCCGCGCCGGCAACGCAAGAAGTCGCGGATGAGGATGATGTGAAGCTTGTCCTTGTCCCGCAGGATCGCTTGCTTGCTCTTCACAATCCGCTCAAGACGCAGCACGGGAACTTTGTGCTCGTAAACTTTCGCCCAGACAATGTGCTGCTTCTCCTTGGAAAAGCTTCCGAGACCAGTGACTTCATAAACGAAATTCACCGGTGTGCCATCTTCGAGATACACCACGGTGTTGGCGGCAATGGTCGCACCGAGTTTGCGGGCAAGATTGAGCAAACGCATGTATTGCCGTGACGGAAGATCGATCCACACGCCCACGTCCATCGTGTTGGCCATCACGCCCTGCGCGATGGCGGCGGCCATTCCGATTACCGCATAGCCTATTTTTTCTGCTTCGATGGCTTCCAGTAGCCGAATGAGCGGACGCTTTTCTCGAACAGGTCCCACCGTTCCTGCGGCGTCGCCGCGAGACCGAGCGCGTGAACCGACTTTTCCGCGTCGTCGAGTCCGCGCACGTGCTTGAGTCGCGCGAGAATGCGAGCGGCGCGGATTGGCAGCGGCGGAAGTTTTTTTCTGGCGACGTTTTTCATGCGGCACTGAGAGACGTTAGCGAATCGTTTGGTAAAGTCACGCCGCGCTTACTGGAGTAATGCTGCTGCTTTTGCCAATGCTTCATCCAGCTTGCTTGCGTCCTTGCCGCCGCCGCGGGCGTTGTCGGGCTTGCCGCCGCCTTTACCGCCGACGATCGGGGCGATGGCCTGGATGATTTTGCCGGCCTGAACTTTCGCGGTGAACTCAGGTGAGACAGCCGCGACCAAAGTCACCGCGCCGTTGTTCGCTGCACCCAACACAATCACGCCTTTGAATTGCGACTTCAAAGCATCAACAATGGTCTGGACGGTATCGCCGTCGGCGGTGCCGAGGTTCTCAATCAGTGCGGGAGTGCCGTTAATGTTCTTCGCGCGGGCAATCAAATCCTTCGCGGTGCCGGCGGCTTCGCGTTGTTGTGCCGACTTGAGTGACTTCTCGAGTTCTTTCTGCTGCGCGAGGAGGGCTTCGACTTTCTTCTCCAATTCATGCACGGGGGAATTGATCTTCCCGGCGATATTGCGAATGAGTTGAAGCTGCTGATTCGCGAGTTCGTAAGCGGTGAGTCCCGCCACGGCTTCGATGCGGCGCACGCCGGCGGCAATGGCGTTCTCGCCGACGATGCGGAAGAGACCGATCTCGCCGGTCGCGCGGGTGTGCGTACCGCCGCAAAGCTCCATGGAGTAACCGTTCAACTCCCCAGCCTTCCCACCCACCTGCACCACGCGCACTACGTCGCCGTATTTGTCGCCGAAGAATTGCATCACATCCTTGCGGTTCTTCACGTCGGCGTGGGGGACTTCGGTCCAGCTCACGACGGAGTTTTCGAGGATGCGTTCGTTGACGAGTTTCTCGATGTCGGCGACTTGCGCGGGCGTGAGCGGCGCGCTGTTGAAGTCGAAGGTCAATTTGTCGAGGCCGACGAAGGAGCCTTTCTGCGAAGCCTCCTGGCTCGACACTTCGTGCAACGCCCAGTGCAGCAAATGCGTGACGGTGTGGTGGCGCTGGATGGCGTTCCGGCGCGCGGCGTCGTATTGCAACGTCACGTGCTGACCGGGCGCGGGCGCGTCGCCGCCCTCGATGAAATGCAGCCATGTGTTGCCGGACTTCTGCGTGTTGGTGACGCGCCAAAGCTGGCCGGAGCCGGTGAGTTCGCCGGTGTCGCCGATCTGGCCGCCCATCTCGGCGTAGCAGACGGAGTTGTTCAGGACGACGGCGGTCTTGTCCTTGAGCGCCACGACTTCCTGCACGTCCGCGCCGATGTGATTGTGATCGTAGCCGAGGAAGTGCGTGGGCGTGGTGGTTTCAATCTGGGAGAGGGAAATGACTTCCTTCTTTTGCGCGGCGCGGGCGCGGGCGCGCTGTTCGTCCATCAACTTCTCGAAGCCAGCGGTATCGACGCTCAGGCCGCGTTCGCGCGCCATCAACTCGGTGAGGTCGAGTGGGAAGCCGTAGGTGTCGTAGAGTTTGAAGGCTTCTTCACCATCAAGTGGTCTTACGTTCGAAACATTCCAATTCGGCTGTTGTGATTTCGCCGCTTGAACCACTGCGTCCCACTGCATTGCTTCGCGTCGGCGATTGCCGCGATCATCAAAAAAGATTTTTTCAGCGCCGGCCATTAACGCTTCGATCCCATGTCGACCGCTGCGGTCTTCGAGACTACCGGCGACGGCGACAGCGCACGTCCGATTGAACTGTTCGATTCCCATATCCAACGTCTTATTAAACGCTTCCTCCTCAATCCTTATCGTCTCCTGCACCTGCGCTTTGCGCGTGCGGATTTCGGGGAAGACATCGCCCATCGTTTGCGCGAGCACATCCACGAGCTTGTAGAAGAACGGTTCGTGGAAGCCGAGCGTGCGCCCATACCGCACCGCGCGGCGCAGGATGCGGCGCAGGACGTAGTTGCGGTCGTTGTTGCCGGGCTGGATGCCGTCAGCAATGGCAAAGCTCAACGTGCGGATGTGGTCGGCAATGACCCGGAACGCGATGTCGATCTGAATTTGCTCCGCGGAAGCCGAGGCATGGGGATCGCGACCGTCCCGGTCGCTCTGTTGCGCGTCTCGCGCAACAGCTCCGAGCGTGTGCGAAGTAGAAGGCGGTTGAGAACTCGTTGCGGCCTCGCGCGAAGAATCGGTCGGCGGGACGCCGACCGAGGCGACCGGGACGGTCGCGATCCCCGGCGCTGCGCGCTCGTGTTTTTCCTCTTCGGCGGCATCCGGCGTCCAAAGCCAGCGGTATGGCTCCGTGTTCGAAACGACATCATTATCCCAGGGATTGCGGCAGAGGTAGTGGAACTTCTCCTCAAGATCTGAGTCTCCTCGAATCAGCCGGTCGAACGATTCGTTTTCCCAAACCTGCCCCATTGTTTTCTCGGCCTTGTTGATCTCGTGCGCCGTGAACGACTTGATCGAGTGAAGTAACTCAGTCAGCGGCCAAAAGATCGGCTTCCCATCTTTGTCCTGCTCCTTGATTTGCGGCTCGAAGAGGAAGTGAACGTGGTCGGGCATCACGCACGCGGCGTACATCTGGTAGCGGCGCTTTTCGTGACCGAAGAGCAAACCGTTGAGAACGATGTCGCGTGCTGCAGGGGAGAGTTGATGTTTCTGGTGAGTCGAAAAGGTCACCATGTACTTGGCCCACGGACGTTCGAAGTGTGGAAGACGGCGTTTGTAGTACGTGGCTTGGGGAGCGCCGGCGCGTCGGGGATCGCGACCGTCTCGGTCGCTCTGCTGCGCGTCTCGCGCAGCAACTCCGAGAGCGGCGGAAGTAGATTCCGTTTTCGAACTCTCAGTCCTGCTCGCAGAACCGGTTGGCGGGACGCCCACCGGAGCGACCGGGACGGTCGCGATCCCCGAGGATTGCGGCAACGTGCCCGTGTATTTCTTCCCACTCATCTTTTCCAGCGCATCGAAAATCGGGCGGAAGATGTCGGTCTCGTAGTTCGAGATTTTCGCGTTCTTGAAATCCGAGAATCCCTTCGTGCCCTGGATGATGCTGGTGACGCGCTCGAAGCCCATGCCGGTGTCCACGTGCTTGGCGGGCAGCGGGCTGAACGTGCCGTCGGGGTTCGCGTTGAACTGGATGAAGACGAGGTTCCAAATCTCGATGCAGCGGGCGTCGCCTTTGTTCACGAGCGAGCCACGGGTGTCGCCCTCGGGCGTGAGATCGACGTGGAGTTCGGAGCAGGGACCGCACGGGCCGGTGTCGCCCATCATCCAGAAGTTGTCTTTCTTGCTGCCGTTGACGATGTGGACGGCGGGGTCGAGTCCGACGGCGCGGAATTTCTCGGCCCAGAAGTTCCAGGCTTCCTCATCGCGCTCGGACGGATCGCCCTTCGCTTTGTCGGGATTGTAGATGGTGGCGTAGAGGCGCGACGGTGGAAACTTCCAAACCCCAACCACCAATTCCCATGCCCACTCAATCGCCTCTTTCTTGAAGTAATCGCCGAAGGACCAATTGCCGAGCATCTCGAAGAACGTGTGGTGATAGGTGTCGAGCCCGACGTCATCGAGGTCGTTGTGTTTGCCGCCGGCGCGAATGCACTTCTGGGTGTCGGCGGCACGTCCGGGCGAGTAAGGGCACTTCACCTGGCCGAGGAAGATGGGCACGAACTGGTTCATGCCGGCATTGGTGAAGAGCAGGTTCGGCGAGTCCGGCATGAGGCTGGATGAAGGCACGATGGTGTGTTGCTTCGACTTGAAGAAGTCGAGGAACGACTGGCGAATCTGGGCACTGGTCATCATTGCTGGCGCAAAAAGTAATCGGTAATCAGTGAAACAGCGGGAGCGTCGGGCGAACCGACTGAAC
>DATHKK010000884.1:0-2629 GCA_035489355.1 Candidatus Limnocylindria bacterium | reverse complement strand
GCACGCGAGTTTGCATTTGGATCAAAGCACGACCTCGAATTCAGTCACGGCCGTCGTCATCGCCGTATCCTGGATGGTGATGACGCCGGTGGAGTCCGCGGTGTAGTTGGTGGCCAAGCCGTTTTTGATCGCGCGATAGCGTACGCCCGGCGTGAGGTCCCCGACCCGGTAAGTGATCGCGCGCGTGGTCGGGCTGGCCTGCGTGAGCCAGCGCTTGCTCAACGCGCCGGAGACATTCCACGCCGTGATGGTGACCCGCGCGTTGCCGGCGTCCGGGGTCACTTGCAAGTTGCGCAATTGCACAACGGAAGTCTTGACGATTTCAACCGTCGTCAGCGTCAGGGTGCTGCTCGTCGCAGTGACGGTGCTTGCCACGCCGGGCTCCTCGGGATCGAAAACGCGGCGAGCCTTGTCCTCAAAGATCGTCGAACTGAACGGGTCCACCTGGATGGAGAGCGTCGGCTGGTTCCGCACAATGGTCGTAGAGAGGAAGCCCGGTTCGCCCTGTGTGTTCACGATGACTTCCCGGGGAATGGAATTGCTCTCGAGGATATTGCGCATGGAACTGATGAACCGGAACGCGCCGCCATTCGCCTCGAAGATGTTTCCGATGAATGAATTGTCATCCCCGACAGTGATAAAAAGAGGATAGCCCGCATTGTGATGCACGCGGTTGTTGATGAATCGGTTTCGCTTCGGATGCCCGTCATCGCCGGGAAATGGCAAGTCCAGTCCATTGTAGAGATACATGCCGTAGCTCGCGCCCTCCCCGAACTCGTTGTTCTCGATCAGGTTGTCGTGTGAGCCGACGCTCAGCCGGATGCCGGCATTGAAATTCCGCAGGCAGGTGTTGCCGCGCACGACCGTGCGGTGGTTGTCGAAGAGCGCAATGCCCGAATCCCCATTGTTAACACTGTGATTGTTCTCGATGAGCGAATCGTCGCAGTAACGATGGAGCATGATGCCGTTGCGGCCATTGTCCCAACAGACGTTGTTGCGGATGATGACGTTGTTGCAACGCTGCGATGCGATGATGCCGTGCCAGTCATTGTGATGAACGTTGTTGCCTTCGATGACGAGATCGTCCGAGTCATCGTGAGGATCGAAACCGTAACCGATGTTGTTGTCCGCCTCGTTGTCGATCATCCGCATCCCGTAGGCGCCGAAGGAATACATGCCGAAGTAATTGTGATGGAGCCGGCTGTGGATGATGTCGCCGTAAACATTGACGAGATTATAGAGATTGGTGAGCGGGCCGTAGGTGTTGTTCGTGGGCTGGAGGACCTTCCACACCAACCCGTAGGCTTCCGCGTCGTGCGAACCGAGATACCCGATGTCGCTGTCTATGACGTCCATGCGCGATTCGCGTGGCGTCACGCCATTCGGATCGAGGCTCGAACGAACGCGGATGAAAGCGCGGCGCAATGGACCTGACTCCATGTCCGGGCCGTTCACCGCATCGTCCCACGAAATGATGGAGGTGCTGCGAATATCTAGGAAGCCCCAGTCCGCGCTGAGGTACACGAACGCATTGGACTCGCCAGTGTTGTTGCTCTGAAGACGAAGTTGATTCACGTCGCCGCCCAGTTTTGTCCCGTGCAGCAGGAGCTTCGCGCCGTTTTCCATTACTAGATTGGCGCGCAAATGCCAGATACCGGGCGCGACCTGGGCCAATGGCGCGGTGGGCATGCCCACTTTCACATCGCTCAGCGTCACCGTGCCGGGACCTGTGACGTAAATACGGTAAGAAGTGCCGGACCAGCGATAACTCACGCCAAAGGATGCAGAGACGGAAAGAAGAACAAGGAGGGCCGCGAGGTAAATCGCAACCGACGCGGAAGGAATCGCCCGCAGAGCACGCCGGGCAGCACATTTCCCCCGAACGCAGCGTGACGACAGAAGCCGTTCATGGTCCTGACTTGCCAACATAGTTTTGTAGCGCCCCGCTTGGGGCCGCGGCAAACGCCGGGAAAGAAGTGAGCCAGGTCCACTTGTGCGATCGGGGTAATGCACATAGCGGCCGGCCAACGCGTTCCGGTGCGGGAATCAGGCGCTGCACAAACTCCGGCGCACCCTCGCACCCAACGCCTTCGCCGCTTCCCTTTCGGGAAACCGGTTCGTCCTCTCCAAACGTTCTCTTCTGATCTCAAACAAGGCTCGAGCGTGGATCACAACGCATGAAAGCGGTTCACAAATCTCCGGTTCGTGGCCCGCACCTGATTCCTTCACACAACGGGTTTTTCGCGGAGGCAAAAGGCTGACCAATGTTCGAGCACTGTCTGGCAAAAGGCTATCGAGAGACAGGCCACGGCGGCAATCCGTCGAAAATACGAAAATGTGCGTAGGTTCGACTACCTAAGGGGACTGATTTTTGGCATCACATCGCTGCAAGGTGAGCCGCGCCTGACGCCTCCGCGTGACAGTTGCTTCCTCCTCGTCATAGTCTCGCGCGGGAATGAAAGTTTGGAGTTTTTCTGTTCTGTGGGTCGCGTTCGTCATCACGGGCTGTCATGGCCCGCGCATGGAGCTTCGGCAACCGATCGAGGCCACCACCGCCGTGACGGATCGCGCGTTTGGCGATTCACTGGGCGCCATTGTCGGCAATCCTTTCATTGGCGGCAATCGTATC
>DATHKK010000883.1:0-3026 GCA_035489355.1 Candidatus Limnocylindria bacterium | reverse complement strand
GGTGGCCGAGCGGCGAAGGAAAGGATTTTCAACTCGCGCGCACGATGCAGCCGTTGGAGAAGGTGAAGCATCAACTCCAGGTGCTGGGCGGCATGGACCATGTAAATGCCACTCCGGGACCAGATGGTGCAGGGGATCACGCGCGGGCCAGCGGGACGTTTCTCACGGGCGTGCGAGTGAAGAAGACAGCAGGCTCGGACATTCACGCAGGCATTTCCATCGATCAGGTCGCAGCGAACCAGATTGGCCACCTCACGCGTTTCCCGTCTCTCGAACTGACGTGCGATGCCGTGCGCAAGTCGGGCAACTGCGATTCGGGTTACTCCTGCGCGTATCAGTACAACTTGTCCTGGCGCTCGCCGATCACGCCCGTGGCGCCGGAGCCGAATCCGCGTCTGCTGTTCGAACGATTGTTTGGCGCGGGCGCGCCGGGCGAGCGCAACGCAAACCTGAAGCGCCGCCAGGAACAGCAGCGTTCGATCATGGACTTCGTGCTGGACGACGCGCGTTCGTTGCAACGGCAACTCACTTATCGCGACAAGCAGAAGCTCGACGAGTATCTGTTCAGCGTCCGCGAGATCGAGAAGCGCCTGGAGAAGGCGGAGCAATTCGGCACCGTGCCTGACCCGACAGCCACCACGCCGGCGGGAGTTCCGACGAGCTACGAGGAATATATCCAGGTGATGTTCGACATGATGCTGCTCGCGTTCCAGACAGACTCCACGCGCATCGCGACCTTCCTGCTCGCGAACGAAGGCAGCAATCGCGCCTTTGCGGAAATTGGAATCGCGGAAGGCCATCACTACCTCACGCATCATCAGGGCAAGTCGGACATGATCACCAAGGTGGCGGAGATCGATCTCTTCTACATGAAGCAGTTCGCGAAATTCCTCGAGAGAATGGAGCAGACGAAAGACGTGGATGGGACATCACTGTTGCACAACTCGATGATTGTTTACGGCAGCGGCAATGGCGATGGCAACCGCCACACGCACGTGAACTTGCCGGTGATTCTTGCGGGCAGCGGCGGCGGCACGTTGAATCCGGGGCGCTACCTGAAATCGGGCGGTGTCCCGATGAGCAACATGCTCCTGAGCATGTCGGATCGCCTCGGCGTGCAAGGGTTGGAGCGTCACGGCGATTCCACAGGCCGCTTCGACGCCATCTAATCTATGAAGCAACTCCCATTCGCGCTGGCGATTCTCGTCAGCGCGCAGCTTGTCTTCGCGGCAGACGCGGTAACAAATGCACCGACCACCAATACCAATCGCCGCGTCGCTGTCCGCTTTCCGCGCACGGAAGTGAAGTATCAGCACGGGCCGGATTCGCAGCGGAAGGATGGTGTACCGCGCGGGAAGATCACCGACTTCGATTGGAAGGAGAGCAAGGTGTTCCCGAACACGATCCGCCATTGGTCGACGTACGTTCCCGCCCAATACGATGGGACCAAACCCGCGGCGCTGATGGTTTTTCAGGACGGGCACACTTACTTGAAAGAGGACGGTGACTTCCGCGTCCCCGTCGTGTTTGATAACTTGATCGCGACGAAGGAAATGCCCGTGACCATCGCGGTGTTCATTGATCCGGGCTTCACGCAGAAGGAATTTCCCACAGCGCCACGTGGCTGGCAGCCAGAGCCGCGCAACCGCAGCTTCGAGTACGATTCGCTGAGCACGAATTATTCGGAGTTTCTGATCGCGGAGATTCTACCGGAGATTCGCAAGCAGTACAAAATCACCCAGGACCCGGAAGGGCGTGCCATCTGCGGCATCAGCAGCGGCGGCATCTGCGCGTGGACCGTGGCGTGGAGCCGGCCCGATCAGTTTCGCAAAGTGGTGAGCCATGTCGGCAGCTTCACGAACATTCGCGGCGGAAACAAATATCCCGAGATCATTCGCACGAATGATTGGAAGCCGATTCGTATCTGCGTGCAGGACGGCGCGAATGATTTGCGTGCCAGCGCGGGCAATCGCCGGCCCGGCTGGAACTGGGTGATTGGAAACCTGAACCTCGTCGCTGCGCTGGAGGAAAAGGATTGCGACTACAAATACGTCTTCGGCGAAGGCGGCCACAATGGCAATCACGGCGGCACGATCTTTCCCGACACGATGCGCTGGCTGTGGCGGGATTATCCGAAGTGAATGCACTTGTGTGAACTGAGGCTGCTTCGCCGGAACGACTTAATTGAGCACAGAAGGGAACGAAGAAAACGAAGATGGAGAAATGGCCGAGCGGACGTTGCTGGATCAAATCAAAGACAAGCTTTTGGTCGTTCCGACAACCATTTTGTCTTCGGGTTCTCGTCAGCCATTCCTTCGTTTGCTTCTCTGCCGTCTGAATCAGTTCCCGCTGAGGAACAACTCTTTCGCTGCGGCCGCGCCTTCCACCTGGACCAGCACGGACTTCGTGCCAATCTCTTTGCACAGCACCTTCACTTCGCCACTGTGCAGTTTCACGCGCGCGGTTTCACCCGGCGCAAAAGTCTGATTGTTCACGATGGCGAGCCGACGATTGGCGGGGCCGGAAAGCCCCGTGAGCTTTAACTCTTCATAGCGCTTGGGCGGGAACATGAGGCCGCCCCAAAGTGGTTCGTCTGTTCCGGCGGGCTTTTTGGTGACGGGTGAATTTGGCCGCGCTGATTCCGGTTCGGGCGCGTTCCACGAAACACGCGGGATTTTCTTCAAGCCCTGGATGAACGCGCTTGCGCCGCCGCCCTCGTAATTGATCTGCGAGATGGGGCGGCCCGTGGTGTTCAAAATAAAGACGGTCGGATAACCGCGCACATTGTAGAGGTCGGCGAGCTTGGCATTGGCGCTGCGTTGCGCCGCGGAAAGGGTTTTGCGCCGGGGAAAATCCACCTCCAGAAGAACGAGATTGGCGTTGGCGAAGGCGGCGAACTCCGGCTGGTCGAAGACTTCAGACTTGAGCTTGATGCACCAGCCGCACCAATCCGAACCGGTGAAATCGATGAGCACGAGCTTGTTTTCGTCTTTGGCTTGCTTGAGGGCGGCATCGTAGTCCGTGAG
>DATHKK010000882.1:0-7670 GCA_035489355.1 Candidatus Limnocylindria bacterium | reverse complement strand
GAGCAATGCCCGCAGGGTTTTCTTCGCGTAGTGCAGGCGGGATTTCACCGTGCCGACGTTGGTTCCAATCACGCCCGCGATTTCTTCGAGCGAGAAATCTTCGAGGAAGTGCAAGAGCAGCACTGAACAGTGAATTTCCGGCAATTGGTTCAACAACTTCATAAATTCCTCTTGTTGCTCCGCGCGAACCAGCAAGTCGTCCGGCCCGGGCTCATCTCCAGGTAACTCGGCGAAGTCGTCGTCGAGTGGCTGCGTACGCTGCGGTTTGCGCCAGTGCTGCTGGCATTTTTGGTGCGCAATGCTGAACAGCCACGAGCCAAACTTCCGGTCCTCACGCAGCGACCGGAGATAGCGCGTGGCGTTGATGAAAGATTCCTGCACGACGTCCAACGCCGTTTGCTCGTTGCGCACCAATTCAAACACATACACATAAAGCGGGAGCTGGTAGCGCCGGAAGAGCGCGTCCCACGCGGCGGCATCCCCGGCGCGGGCGGCGGCGACGGGCAGTTGTTCGTCTTCGGCCACTGCCAGCATTTACGATGAGAAGAATGCGGTAGGCGAGCAAAGGTTCAGTCGTGGCGGAACATTTCTTCATTTCTACTACTTTTGTTGCGCAGTGGCGAAAGCACCCGCTGTTCAGCGAGGATGCTTCCGGCTGTCCGGCGGCGGATCGAGAAGCGCCTCTTCTCCCAAACGCAATCGGCGGTTGACCCGAAGGCTGTGCGCCCATTCGCGGGCGAAATCGCGTTGCAGACGAGAATTGATCAAGGCCGTGATCAGCATGGCCAGCACGGCGCCGAGACCCGCCAGCGCCATGTCTTTGTGCGCGTCCCAGATGTCACCTTGCGTGCCGAGGTACGCTGCGCCGAGATCGCCGCCGAGCACTTCCGCCGCTCCCCACTCAATCAACTCGAAAAGCGCTGACGTGGACAACGTGAGATCGAGCGGGAGAAAATATCCCCAAAACCCCCGCACGCGCGCGACACGCAAGAAGATTTCCCGAATCGGATACGCAAGGAGGAACCCGTAAAGAAAATGAATCACCCGGTCGAAGTTGTTTCGTTCCCAGCCCAGAATGCTGTTCAGCGTCCGGCCAGTGAGCTTTTGAAACCACATGTCGTAGGGCACATGGGCGTAGGTGTAATGCGCTCCCACCTCGTGCCAGCACAGGAAGATAAAAATCAACGTATAGGAAAGCCGAGAGAAGAGGAACTTGCGATGAAACGCCGCGACCGCGATCACGAACAATACGACCAGCACGTTTTCGACCGCCCAATCGGATCGATACCAGGGCTTGATGGCCAGGATGATCCACAATGCCGCGAAACACACGCCGAGCAGGAGCAGATATTTGTGGTGAGGATGACGTGGGCTGTTGGGCTTGCGAGAATTCATGAACATTACACAGTTGCCGCCGCGTACAGATACTTCTGAAATCCTGAGAACACTTTTCCGATTTCCTCAGGCCTGCCGAGGTCGGCTACGGCGTCAGCGATGGAGTTATTGTATTTTAGTCGAAGCAGGGGCGTGAGTTTGTCCTGGTCCAGCTCTTCGACACCCACGCTGACGTAATGCGAAAGGACAAAATCGAGGAAGACCTGCTGCTTCGCGCTGAATTGCGTGTTGATGTACACCCTGGCGCTCGCCGCTCGGACTTCGCGGGTTTGCGGTGGCAGCGCGTAGGCCACGTGGGCGAGGACGTCGAACAGATCGCTCTTTTCGGCATCGATGATCTTCTGCATCTCCGCTAATTGCTCCCTGCCGAAACTTTTTTCCGCGAGCCCTTGCAACAGCTTGGCGCGCGTGTCGGGTGAACTCCAGATCGCGCGTAGCTCCGCTTCGTTCTTGAAGAACTCCGGCAGCTTGCCGAACAGCAGTTCCATGAATTGCTGTGCCGACATGGGCGTGCCGTCGGGATGCCAGAAGGTCGTCATCATCATGTGCTGGATGTTCCGCGCTTTGCCGTCCGCGAGTTTCACCTTCACTCGTTTGCGGCAGATACACGGACGCTGGCCACACTTCGGGCAAGGCTCTGGCGGGCAGATGCATGGCAATTGACCACATACCGGGCACGCCTTGGGCGGCACCACCACGCAGACACACGGTTGCGCGCCGCACTTGGGACACACTTCCGGATCAATTGGCTCTCCATCCCATTCCGGATCGCTGAAGTGCAAATGCGCCTTCACGAAATCGTAAATGGTGAAGTAATCCTTTCCGTCGTAAAGCCGCGTCCCGCGCCCGATGATCTGCTTGAACTCGATCATCGAATTGATTGGCCGCATCAGAACAATGTTGCGGATGTTCCGCGCGTCCACGCCGGTGGATAGCTTTTGTGACGTGGTGAGAATCGTCGGGATCGTCTTCTCGTTGTCCTGGAAGTCCCGCAAGTGCTGCTCGCCCAATGCGCCATCATTGGCCGTGACCCGCTGGCAATAGTTCGGGTCTTTGCTCGTCTTCATCTGGTTGATGAGGTCGCGCACGATGAGGGCGTGAGTTTGGTTCGCGCAGAAAACCAGCGTCTTTTCGTTCTGGTTGATCTGCGACATGAAAATCTCGACGCGCTTTTTCTCCCGCTCGCGGATCTCAATGTTCTTGTTGAAGTCCGCTTCGTCGTAAAGCTTCCCGGCCTCGACTTCTCCCTCCACCACCGTGTCATCCGACGTATAAACGTAGTAATCGAGCGTGGTTTGAATCTGCTTCACCCGGAACGGCGTGAGGAAGCCGTCATTGATGCCTTCCTTGAGCGAGTAGATATAGACCGGGTCCCCGAAGTAGGCATAAGTGTCCGCATTGTCCTTGCGCTTGGGGGTGGCAGTCAGGCCGAGCTGCACCGCTGGCGCGAAGTAATCGAGGATGCCGCGCCAGTTCCCTTCATCGTTCGCCCCGCCGCGATGGCACTCGTCGATGACGATGAAATCGAAGAAGTCGGGCGGATATTCGCCGAAATAAGGACTCGGCTTTCCATCCTTCACCGGCCCACTCATGAACGTCTGGAATATGGTGAAGAACAGGCTGCCGTTCTTCGGCACCTTGCCTTTCTTTTTGATGTCCGTCGGTTCGATGCGCACCAGCGCATCTTCGGGAAATGCGGAGAATGCATTGTAAGCCTGGTTCGCGAGAATGTTCCGATCCGCCAAAAACAAAATGCGCGGGCGGCGCGTGGGTTCGCGGCTCAAGTTCCAACGGGAGTGAAACAGTTTCCACGCAATCTGAAACGCGATGAATGTCTTGCCGGTGCCGGTGGCCAGCGTGAGCAGGATGCGTTGACGATTCTCGGCCACCGCCTCCATCAGCCGATCAACTGCGATGTCCTGATAATACCGGCTCGGATGCGAACCGCCCTTGTCCTCGAAAGGAATAGCGGCGAACCGGTCACGCCAGGCGTCCGCCTTGGCAAAGGTCATGTTCCACAATTCGGCGGGCGTGGGATAGCGCGTGATGTCGTCGCGCTCCTTGCCCGTCTCCATGTCGATGCTGTAGATGCCCTGGCCGTTAGTGGAATACGTGAAACGCACCGCCATCTTGCCCGCGTAATCCTTGGCCTGACCGACGCCTTCGGTGAGTTCCTGATCCCACGCCTTGGCTTCAATGACTCCGAGCTTGGTATTGCGATACTCCAACACGTAATCGGCACAGAGTGGTTTGCCGCGGCGACCGTGGCCTTCGAGGCGGCCAAGGGTGATGAGATATTCGCGGCGGATTTTGCTGCCTTCGACAACGCCCCAGCCCGCCGCTTTGAGAGCGGGATCAATATGCTCGGCGCGTGTCTCGGCTTCGTTCATCCCGCTTCGCCGACATTGCGAAGACGGTCCAACGCAAGTTCGAGGAGGCGGTCATTGAAGAGCCGTTCTTTGCGTTGAGCGTGGCTTGCTCCAGCAGGCCAATTCCGAATTCCGCGGCGAATGCCGGACAGAGTCGGTTCCGCGCCCTCACGCGCGATCAACCAATCCACTGTGGCCAGTGCTTCCATGCCGAGCGGCGATTGAAAGCCATCAATCAATTCATCCGTGGCTTCCAAAGCGGGCAAATAGTCCTTCGCCTCTGGGGTCCTCAGATAGAGTTCCAGCTTTGCCCGTTGCGTGTCGTCAAACCAAATTGTGTCAAAGGGATCAGCGTCGGCGATCCGCTTGTCGCAATGCAGGTAGCTTCCATCCAAACCATTGAGCAGGTGCGTCAACCGGTTCGCATACGGACCGTATCGGTTCGCCTCGAATCCCAACTTCAACGGATCTTCCAGCCCCATTCTCTTAATCGTACGCTCCAAGAACCACGCCAGCTTCTGTGCTTCCAATAGCGTGCATTCAATCCCGAGCACCCAATAGCGCCGGATCATTTCCGCAATCAACGCGCGCGCCGGTGTCAGCTTTTCGATCCCTTCCTTCTTTGCGACGTTTTGATATTTCACCGTCGGTTCGTAAACAACCACCTCCACGTCCTTCAAATCACCGAGCGCCTTTTCGATCAACGGACGCACTACGGCCCAATCCAACCCGCCGTTTCCGCAACCGAGAGGTGGAATCGCGATGGACTTGATCTGCTTCTCGCGAATCACATCCTTCAAGGCCACCAGACCGTCTCGCACCCACTCCAGCTTCGTGGGTTGACGCCACTGCTTCTTGGTCGGGAAATTGATGATCCAGCGCGGCCCGCCTAGTTCCACTCCCGCGGTCACGAACATCTTACCCACCTGAACCTCACCCGCTTTGCACGCCACTTCGTAGGCTTTGAAATTCTCGGGATACTTGTCCTTGAACATCAGGGCGATGCCCTTGCCCATCACGCCCACGGTGTTCACCGTGTTCACAACGGCATCCACGTGTGCTTCGAGGAGATTGCCTTGCGTGAATTTCATGCGATCAAAAATACCAAGTCGGAGTTGTTTTCACATCAATTTGCTGACCTCGATCCGAAAGTAAACCATCCAAGTGCTGTTTCACGACCGAATTGTGGCAACAGATTGCGCGCAACGCAGAAAGAGGAAGATGACGATGCACCAGTGCCTCTGCCTGATACCGCAATTGCTTGCCAGGATCATCGTCGTCCGTTTTGAAGTTTCGGCTTTGTAGGAGCAGCCAGTCGATCCGCTTCAGGTCCTCTGGGTCGGAAAAAAACTCCGTATCGACCGAGTATGCGTGTTGGTTGGTGAACACGAATGGCAAATCCATATCCCGCAGCCGGTGGACAGACGAAACGAAGATAACAATGTCCCGGTTCTCTCGCTTTTTAATGCTGCCGTAACCAGTCTTGATGTTGAACATCATGATCGAGAACGGCGTGAAGTAAAACGGCACGTAATCGCTCAAGGTACCGCGCGGCGGAATAGGTACTTGCCGTCGCGCCCGTTTGTTGATCCAATTGTCCAGCGTGCGAACAGAGAGCACGGTCAGCAACGCGCCGGCCGCCTGTTGAAGCCGCGATTGCAGCGTGGCCGCGAAACGCTGCACGGCGGCCGTCGCTGCATTTGTGTCCGCGCTGAACGTTATCTTTACATCTGACATATTATGCGAAGGGGTTGCCGCTCCTGCCGCGTCCGCCACTCTCGCCGCCGTTCATGGAACGCAGCCGATCCGTGGCTACATCCACGAAGAACTTAATTTGTCGAAGCGTCATTCTGTTCACGGCGTCGTAATCGAAGCCCTGCCACACCAGAAAATCTATTGCTGGCCCAACACCGTCGGCGCTGTCAGTCCGGCCGCGTTTTTGCCGACTAAGTTCCCAATGCGGCCGAAGGCTTTTTTTGCACCGCTCATGTAAACGCTGAAGTTCAGGTCGAGCGCGATGTCGAGAATCGCGAAAAACTCGGAGAGGCTGAGCTTGCCGACTTCATCTGCACTCAGACCGCTGCATTTGCACACGAGCCATTCTGACAACTCGGATGATTCCTTCACGGCTGAGAGCAACGTCTCGACCGTCAGGCTGTTGCCTGTCGCGACATTGCTCGCGCTGGTGAGGACGGAGTTGATCTGTTCGCAAAGGCGTCCGGTGAACTCGCGCTGTTCATGCCACGATAGTTCGCGGACTTTGACGGGGCCGGCCCGCAGTTTTATTTCGCGATCCGGATGGAGCACTTCTTTGGTGTCGTTCATTGTTTGCTTGTGTGTTTTAGCCAGGGCACGGACGGGCATTGAGCCGTCAGTTTCTCTAGCTGTTCTGGTGTTGAGGAATCGGCGATAATCGGGATCAGAAAACGGAAGCGTGCGCACAGCGGACCACCGTAAAGTGCCGGGGCTACCTCGGTGAACAAATCCACGACGCGGCTCCGCTCACCAAGCATTTGCTCTTCAGCGTTTTTGCGGGCGCTGTATTCATCGGCCACGTTTGGCGGCAGCGTCTGAGGGTTTAACGTTGTCACGAGTTGGATGCGGCCAGCCGAGTCACATCCGGTGGGCTTTTGGGTGCCATACTGGACGATCAATCGATCGATGCACTCTGAGTTGGCCGTGAGCCGGCCGAGGACATCGAGAAGGCCAACGACAACCACGAATGTTTTGTCGAGGGTCGGCTTCAATTCTGAGAGCGTTGGATCGATTGCCAACTCCTCAAACAGTGCGCGCACCTGCGCGTTTGTTTCTCGGATCAATTCTGACAAGCTCTGCCCTGGCTGATTCATACAGCTTCCTTTTCTGCCGGCGTTATCGCCCGTCCTTGTGGCAGAGAAGCCGACGGTGATTTGCTGCGAGCCGGCGTGGCAGCGGCGGCAGTTCGCAAGGGTGTCGTGGGTTTGGCGAAGCCTTTCTCGTGAATCGCGTTGGCAATGTCGGCCGAGTTGGGTTGTGTGCGCCCGTGTTTTTCCGCGATGAACTTCGCGCGCTTGACGACGGCCGTGAGCGCGCCAAGGCAGCGTTCTTTGTTCCGCGCGTGGTCCGCGATGGCAGTGACGGCCGCCGCGTCGGCCGCCGGCAGGTTTGCGCGCACGACATCAGTGAGTTCTTCCTCAGAAAGGACCGTTGGCAACGGAGGACGATGTTCGATCCGCCCGTCAAGTTGACCGTCGCGCCAGCGCGTGTGTTTCTTCACGAACGTTTTGTTCTCCGGTCCACTGTGGAGTGGCCACGAAGGCAACCGGCACACCTTTGTTTACCAACGCCGTGATGACCCACAGCATCCGTTTCGGAAGACCGCCGCGCGTGCCATTGACACCGAAGAGCCAATGCGCTTCATCAAAGATAATGGCAAGATCACCGGACTGAAGTACGTCCTCGATGCGTTCGCGCAGCTCACGCGCTTTCGAGTTGAGGTTGATGCTGACGCCAATCGCCTTAGCAATCTCGCGGTAGAAGCCGCACTCGTCATCGGTTGCGGGAACCTGCACATATCGGGCGCGGCCCGGCCGCTGCCGGCAGAAATTTTCCGCGGCCCATGTTTTGCCCAGCCCCTCGAAGCCTTCGCACAGCGTGAGGCAACGCGCTTTGATCGAATACTCCAGCGTCTCGATGACGCAGCGTGAAACCTCTGTGGAGACAACACGGGCGGCACACTCCAATTCCCATTCCTCCATGTAGGCGCGGAGCAAAGACACCAAATTCGGAAAGTAGAACGGGCCGCCGTCCACTGGCTTTTTCGGATCGAGGCAAAGCTCCGTGAGATACTCGGGAAGCTTGGCGCTCGCGTCTCGACACTCCTTTACGAACAGCTCTGCTCGATAAGAATTTGGATGCTGCGCGGCT
>DATHKK010000881.1:0-4043 GCA_035489355.1 Candidatus Limnocylindria bacterium | reverse complement strand
CCTGTGCGTCATGCCACTTGGCGGGAAACCCTTTCATGACGGGGTGTTCAGCTTTGATGACTTCGATGTCAAGGTCGCGGCGCTTCTCATGGCTGAAGCTGGAGATGCCGAGCAGCTTGCGCCATTCGTCCGTCTTGCCCTGGCGATAACTGTGCGCGGAGCAATGGAGCATGACCGCCGGCACTCCCGCCGCGTGCGCCGCCGTGATGCCTTCGATAAACTTGTTGTCGTCCTGGTAACCGAAGCATTCGTTGTGGACCACGACGTCGTAGCCCTTCCACCAGTTTGGCTTTTCGTAAATGGAGACGCGGTTCGTCCGGTCCGTTCCTTCATGGACGACGGTGAATTCCACATTGGCCCGCTGGCTGATGCCTTCGGAAAGAATCTTCTTCTGATGTTCGTAGTCGTGGCAGCAACCGCCGCAGACCATGAGAGCGCGGAGCGGTTTGGCAGGCAGCGATGCGCCGTCACCCAACGTCTTCTCGGAGATCAGCGTTCGAAAAAGCCCCTCCTGGCCGCGCACACCGAATACCCCAAACAAGATGACGAGAAATACGGACATGAGTATGTGCATAGCTCCGGAGCCTAAAGCCAAAACGTGAAACGTGAAGCGTGAAAGCAGCGCGGCTTACGTTTCACGTCGCAAGGCACACCGCGGGCGTGTTGCCCAAATGTCGGAGCAGAGCGGGCGGAACGCGGGGCGTGTCCGGTTGCGCCCACGTCTCATGCCCGCGCTTCTCAACTTACCGTTCCTTTGCCACTCTCCGCCCATGAACTATGCGCTCGCGCTTCTCATCGGTTTAGTTGGTGGCATCAGCAGCGGACTTTTCGGTGTCGGCGGCGGCGTCGTCATGGTGCCCGCCATGTTGTTCTTCGCCATGCTCGGAGTTCGTGACACGCAACAAGCCGTCGGCACTTCCCTCATCGTCATCATACCCACGGCGATCATCGGCGCGCTCCGG
Organism: Candidatus Limnocylindria bacterium; assembly: GCA_035489355.1. Lineage (GTDB taxonomy): Bacteria > Verrucomicrobiota > Verrucomicrobiia > Limisphaerales > SIBH01 > JANNGC01. The sequence continues at coordinate 3,081 of DATHKK010000881.1, read as the reverse complement.
CACAAGACGCTGGGGAACATCAACTGGCCCATCGCCTGGATGTTGATTCCAGGCGCGATCATTGGCGGCTGGCTGGGCGCCTCGCTGACCAAGGAAATCTCGTCCGAGAACCTGAAGCGGATGTTCGGCGCGTTTATTATCGTGGTCGGCTGCCGGCTGTTGTTCTGGAAGTGAGCCGGCTCACTTCACCGCTGCGGTTTCGGTGACCTCGACAGCCTCCCGAATCTGCTTCAGGAATTTGTCCACGCCTTCATCGAAACCAGCCGAAATCGGCAGCACCGGCGTCTTGCGCACGCGCCGTTTGAAACTCTTCAAGTTCACTTCCGCCTGCGGCTCATCCATCTTGTTCGCCACCACGAGACGCGGCTTTTCCAACAGCATGGGTTTGTAAAGCTCCAGTTCACGGAGCAACTGATCGTAATCGTCCCACGGCTTGCGCCCGTCCGCGCCCGCCATGTCGAGGAGCAACACGAGGACCTTGCAGCGCTGAATGTGGCGGAGGAACGCGTGCCCAAGCCCCACGTTGTTGTGCGCGCCTTCAATCAATCCCGGAATGTCGCAGACAACCAGACGCCGGAAATCCGGATACTCCACGATGCCAATCTGCGGGTGCAACGTCGTGAACGGATACGGCGCGACTTTGGGTCGTGCTTTGGAAATGGCCGTGAGCAAAGTGGATTTACCCGCATTCGGATAACCGACCAACCCAACGTCCGCGAGGATTCGTAACTCGAAACGATAATCACCCTCATCGCCCGGTTCGCCGGGCTGTGCGAAACGCGGAGTCTGACGCGCGGCGGTGGCGAAATTGCGGTTACCCAGCCCGCCGCGCCCCGCTTTGCACAGAATGAAACGCTGGCCATTCTCAGTCAGGTCGGCGACCAGTTCACCTTTGGCATCTGCCTGATGCAAGGCATCGTCATCTTCCTCTTCCAAATTGTATTCCACCGCCTGGCCACCGCGCGCCGCACGAATCACCGGACGCTTCGCCGTGCCGGACTGGATCAATCCGATGGACGGACCTTCGTCATTGTCATCTTCATCGTCGTCATCGCGGCTTTTCAGTTCCGGCTTGGGCTTGGTGTCGCGCACTTTCCAGATCAGCGTGCCGCAGGGCACTTTGATGATCAGGTCTTTGCCGGCAGGGCCATCCATACCCTTGCCCAGCCCATGGTGCCCGTCTTCCGCGACGAGGCGCGGCTGATAGAACTGGTTGATGAGGTTGTTCAGATCGTGACTGGCCTCCAGGATCACGTCGCCGCCACGCCCGCCGTTGCCGCCGCTCGGGCCGCCCTTGGGCCGGTAAGCTTCGCGCTGAAACGCAACCGCGCCTTTGCCGCCGTGACCGGCGCGGGCGTAAACTTTTATCTCATCGATGAACATTGTGGCGAGAAGCTAACAGAGGAAGGACGGAAGCAAATGGCCAAATCTTACTCGTTCGGCCAATGAGATCAGCAGATCAGGATTTGAAGGGTGCCACGAAAACAAAAGCGGCTGACCTGTCGAGGCCAGCCGCTTTGAGAATCTCGGAAAGAAACTACTTCTTCTCTTCTTTCTTCGGATTGCACTTTTCACAGACCTTGCCGTCTTTGACGGCCTTCTTGCAGCATTCGTGGGCGCATTCTTTGCCAGCGGCCTTGGCCTTGTCGCAGCAGGACTCAGCGCGAACCGTGACGGCGGAAAGCACGGCGAGAGCGCAGGTGATGGCGACGAGTGACTTGATAGCTTTCATCTGTTTTACCTTTTGTTTGCCGGAACACAGACCGGCGGCTGTTTTCGATCCCGACGCTCCCCCGAAGCGACCCAGCCTCTCGGAGCTACAGGTGGACGAATTGAGGCGCAATATATTCGACGTCCCCGGCTTGTCGATAGCGAAGTGCGCCCCCGGCGAATCCACCCGCGTGCATCTTGCCAACGTGTTTACCCCGCCGTTTCGGCCCGCTCCATCTGTCCCCGCGTTACGCCAAGCTGGCTGCGCAGCTTCAATTCCCGCCAAACGTCTGCGCCTTTGACCTCGCCACGCAAAAGCCGTCGATACATCGCAATGGTCTGCAAAACCTCGTCTGGCGTTTCATTCAAGAACTCGATGCGGAACTGCCGCGTGCCCAACTCCAGCATCTTCGCCACGTAATCCGCGCCGGTTTGGGCCTTGGCATTGAAGAGCGTGTTGCGGCAACCCGCATCCGCTTTCAAAGGATGTTCCATGCCCACGCGGTCGCGTAATTTTACATCATGGGTGTCACACGGCCGGCCGCAGTTCCGAAAATCCGTGCCGCTGGAAAGGAACGCGCAGAATACGCAGTGCTCCATGTGAAACATGGGCATGTGCTGGTGGATGGTAATCTCAAACCAGTCCGGCGGCGCCGAGCGAAGGAGCGCGGCGAGCTGCTCGAAATTCAAATCATACGACACCGTGACGCGCTCCAGCCCGTACTGCTCTATGAAGTATTCCGCAGTGAGCGGGTTCGCCACGTTCAGCGAGAAATCACCGCGTCGCCGACAGTCAGCGAAGAACTTCAAGTGGTCGTAGTTGCGGACAAGATAGCCGTCAGCCTCGCACGAGCGCACTTGTTTCAGGATCCATTCTTCGCCCGGCTTTGTGATGCGCGGAGGCGCGACCCAAATCGTTGTCTCCGGGGAATTGCGGCCAGCGGCACAACGCACCGTGGTCACTGCTTCGCGATACTTCTTCGGGTCTTCGAACTCGCAATAAATCGTCCGCACACCGCAGCGCAGCGCGGCTTCAAGCTGCGGCAATGAGCGCACGAGGGTGATGAGTTCAGGCGGCGACGATGCGCTTTTAGACGATTTCAGATCGGTCGTTTCAACTCTAAAATCGTTCAGCTCCCAGCGTTTCGGCTGTGCGCGCCGGGTTTCCAATTGGCTCACAACATCCCGCCGAAGACGGTTCAACTCACTCACGGGGAGGATCACTTCGCCTTCGATCCGGTTTTTCAGTTCACCCAGCCGGAAAGGCGTTCCGCCCAGGCGGCCCAACTGATCGCGGAGGCGATCTGATGTCAGGGGTTGGTTTTGCGCCGTGGCCAAGGGCATTTCCGAACTCGCCTGCGCGACGTTCCC
>DATHKK010000880.1:0-3055 GCA_035489355.1 Candidatus Limnocylindria bacterium | reverse complement strand
GTGATCCACAATCCGCCCGAGTCACTCGTGAAGGGCAGCGCCCGTGCGGCGATGATCTCGTAGGAATCTCCGTCGTTCGTGGAAATTTCCACCGTCGCGTGGTCCCAGTTCGTGTTCAGCTCTGTCTGTATCAGATGATTGAACGTCAATGTGATCGGAGGCAGCACGCCGGCGAGGTTGATGGCAGGTGAAGTGGCGGCGCCTTCACTCGCGCTGCCCAGATCGTAGTTGCCGTTCCCATTCGCGATTTCGTTCTGGCCGTAATAAAGCGCCGTGGAACCGCTGTGCCCGGGCTGACTGCCGCGCGCCGTAGTGAGATGCCAAAGTCCGTTGCCGTGCCCCACGTCATTTTTCAACACGAAACCATTCAGGCCAGAATCGAAGTCCGCGTGGAAGATTTCGCCAGAGCCGTCTTTCGCGGAGAACTGCACCGTGCCGGTGAAGTTGCTCACCGTCGTCTCGAATTCATCCTTCGCCGTTATCGTGATTGGAAATGGAATTCCAACGTACTGCGTGCCCGCAACGCTGCTGGCCGCGAAGTGATGCACGCCGCGCGTCGTGAAATTCCAGATCGGACTCGCGGTGCTGCCGGTGCGATGAGAAATGATTTGCCAGTAGTAAGTCGTCGCCGGCGCGAGCAAGGACAGCGTCCAGTTGGTGCTCATGGTTGTGCCGATCAATTCGGCTGGTCCAGGCGCCGGATTAACGCCGAAGTAAACATCGTTCGTCGTGTTCGCGCCGGCGCTCCAGGTCAGCGCGGTGCTGGCGATGACGTTGGAAGCGAGATGCGCGGGCAAAGGATTCGAGGGCGGCAGCGGACTTTCATCATCGAGGATCGCGAGCGTGTTGCTGCCGGGAGCGAAGCCAGCAGCCGTGGCGGAGACGGAGATGAAACGCGTTCCATCGATCAGGCTGTTATCCGAAACTATGACGGAAAATGGCGTGAAGATTTGGCCTGCCGGAATTGTGATTGAAGGCGTGACGGTCAGTTCGGGATCGCTCGATTCCAGAAGCACCAAGAGATCTGCGGGCAACGCGCCGGAAATCTGGACGGAGCCAAAGTCCGCGAGCAAACCAGCGCTTTCGTAAATCTGCGGCGCGGAAAAATGAACTGTGAGATTCGTCGCTTCATTGTCCGTGACCGTGACGAGCGCGTTGCCGGAAATCCAATTCGTCACCGTGGCCGTGATCATCACCGGCTGCGGGCCATCGATGAGCGAATCATCGGGAAGCGTGACCGCGAACAGCGCTGATGTTTGCCCGGCAGGAATGAGGACGGACGGCGGCACTTCTAATTCCGTTTCATCACTGGAGGTCAGTGCCACGCGCACGTCGCCCGTTACGGGCAAGTTCACAGTCACCACGCCCTGCGTCGATACGCCGCTGCCTTCGTTGAACGTCAGGGGAGTAATAACGCCAAGCGTCGCGGATTCATTATCGTTCACCGCCATCACGCGAAGGCTTTCAAGGAAGCCTGGTGCTGCCGCCGTGATCGCGGGGCTTTGCGACCCGTCCAGTTCCGCATCGTCGATGATCGTGATGTCAAAGAAACCGTTGGTTTCGCCCGCAAGAATCACGATGGCGGGAGGAACGATCACTTCGGAAGCGTCGCTCGACGTGAGCATCACGGTGATGTTTGTCGCGAGAGCGAACGGCAGACTCACGCGCCCGGCGTTGGTCAACGTGCCGGAACCTTCCGTTTGCGCGTCCATCTCCGCCAGCGCGAGCGGGAGAGTGCAGGCTCCGTAACTGTCGAAATCACTTTCTTGAAATGCGACCGGAAGGCCGTTGCCTTCCGAAAGTCCCACCAGCCCGTTCTGCGCGTCGATTTGCAAATAGGTAAAACGGATACGCCCGTCGAAGAACCATTCGGTCTGAAAACTGTTCGTGTTGCCGGCGACGTACTCCGGGACGTTCTGAAACGTCACCACAAAACGGTTCGAGAGTTGAAGCCATGAAATCGTCCCGCCGTCGGGCGGATACAAATCCCGGAACAAGGCTGAAACGCGCGGCAGTTGAAAATGATCGGAAACGGATTCCGAAAAATCAATGTCGTTGCCGCCGAGAGTGAGAAAGCCATTGCTCACCAATTCCACCGAGCCACTGGTCGTGCCGTAGACCGAAACCTGCTGGCCGCCCGTCAGAAAGATTCGTTGCAGGGAATCATCGGTCATCGTCAGGAACGTGCCGCCCGCGGGGTCGGTCGGGAAGTTGGTCGCCACGTCACGGCACACTGAATAAAAACTGCTGGAGCCGTCTGGCGTGAACGTGAACGCCGAGTAGGAAACATCCAGGTCGCCGAGGAAAAGTTCGGTGAAATAATCCGGCTGCCCGACGCGCAAGATGAACGTGCGGGATTGTCCCAGGCCGCTCGCCTCATTCGTGAACCGTACGACGCCGGAGTAAATGCCGATCGGCAACTCGTTCGCGTTGCTGTTCACCGAGATGCTGAGGTTCTCCGTTGCTGCGACTGTGAGCGAGCCGCCCGCCAGTGACAGATCCAGCCAGTTCACCGCGGCCAGTGCCATCCAGGTCAGCGCGTTGCTGCCGGTGTTGTGCAGCGTGAACACCATGGCCGCCGGTGAGAATGGGCCGCCGGCCGGGCCGCTCGAAGTGAAGCCGTCCTGCGGAAAAACTTTGAGATCATCGGGAAGATCAAACGACTCTTGCAAGCCAACCGTCGTGAAGCTGGCCGGCGACGTCGCGCTCGCGCCCAGGCCGCGCTTGGCGAAGGCGGACCAAAGTTCGAGGCGATTCGCGCCCGCGTGGTTGATCTCGTCCGCCAGAATGATCGCATCGCGCGCTTGCAGAAAATTCGGATTCGCCGGCGAAAGATTCATTCCGTCGGTGACCAGTTGCAGCGCGAGTTGATTGCCATTCGTCCAGCCGTGCTTCGCGATCAGGTTCGCGCGCATCTCCCAAAGCGCCACGCACCAGACCTCGCCCTGATTGTGGACTTCATCCGCGGCGCCGCCAGCCACCGGGCTGATGGGCACGCCGGAATGCGCGCTGGCCTGCGTCGGATCGATGTCGCGGAACGTCAGCGGGTTCTTCG
>DATHKK010000879.1:0-2418 GCA_035489355.1 Candidatus Limnocylindria bacterium | reverse complement strand
GGCTGCGACCGCCACGACCAAGACGATGACTTTTCTGCTCACCGTGATCGCCGTCATTTCCCTGATCGTCGGCGGTATTGGCATCATGAACATCATGCTCGTGTCCGTCACCGAGCGCACGCGAGAGATCGGAATTCGCCGCGCGGTGGGCGCGAAAAAACGAAATATCCTGACGCAGTTTATCAGCGAGGCGGTGATCATCTGCCAGCTCGGTGGTGTGATCGGGGCGATTCTTGGAATCCTCGCCGGCAACGCCGCCGCGTTCGCGTTTAAGGTTCCCCCCGTGTTTCCGTTCGACTGGGCCATTCTCGCGATGATCGTCTGCACCTTTGTTGGTCTCGTCTTCGGGACTTATCCCGCGGTTAAGGCGGCGAACATGGATCCGGTGGAGTCGTTGCGCTACGAGTGATTCATACGTCGCTCCGCGACGCGGCCTCTGGCGTGCGCCTCATCCGTAGGATAAACCCACGGCTACCGTCAGTGCATCGCTCCGCGATACCACTATTCCGCCAACGATTGGCCCTTGCCGCGCTGTTGCTGGAAGAAGGTGCGAAGTAATTGCGCGCATTCTTCACCACGCACGCCGGAAGTGATCATAGTCTTGTGATTCAAGGTCGGGAATTGCAGCAGGTTCATCGCGCTGCCGGCCGCGCCCGACTTCGGATCGCTGGCACCGAAGACTACACGAGGAAGGCGCACGTGAACGATCGCGCCGGCGCACATTGGGCAAGGTTCCTTGGTCACGTAGAGTGTACAGTCGGTGAGACGCCAATCGCCCACCGCGCCTTCGGCTTGCGTGATCGCGAGCATCTCGGCGTGAGCGGTGGCGTCCTTGAGCAGTTCCACCTGATTGAAAGCCCGCGCGATGATGCGCCCCTCACGGACCACGACGGCGCCGATGGGAACCTCTTCCGCCTCAAAGGCCTTCACGGCTTGGCGCAATGCTTCGCCCATGAAGTAGTGGTCGCTTTGGAGATCGATGATCGGCGGTTCCATGTTTAGCCGTTCTGACTCTTAGTCATAATCGTATTCTCAATCTCGGATCGATCCGGAGGATTAAGATTGAGATCAAGATTAAGATTAGGAGAGGAAAGGGGGCGCGACTCTTCGGTTATCCATTCCGTGTGGCCATCGGGAAACCATTTCCAATGCGCAGCGAAGAAGCCGCCGCGATGCTGCCAAAACAGTGGCCAGATAATATCCCGATCCGTTTGCGGAATGTGCAGCGATGAAACCTGTTCGCGGGAGAAGAAGGCAAAGGTGCCTTCGCGATGTTGGGGCGGACACTCCTGCAAACGCTTCTTCACTTCGAAAAGAAACATGAGCCAGTGACCTTGTCCGCCGTAGGCATGTTCGCTCACCACACCGGTAAGGTGCAGATCCTGCGCGGTGATCCTGAGTCCAAGTTCTTCCTCCGCTTCGCGATAGGCGCAGGCGTAAGGCGACTCGCCTTCGTCGGTATGGAGTTTGCCACCGCACGGACTCCAGAAGCCGAGATTCGGCTCCTGCGCGCGCTCCAGTAGCAGGACTTCATCGCGCTCGTTGAAGCAGTAAAGCAGCGTGGCAATTTTGTAGGGCAGCCGCATGCGATTTCCGGTTCAATGTCCGCTCTTCGGGTTTCGGCGCAGAAACCATTCGGCAAACTTTGCCAGGCCCGCCTCGATCATGGTCGTGGGATTGTAGCCGAGCATCTTTCGCGCTTTGTCCACGTTGGCGTAAGTGAGCGGCACATCGCCGGGCTGCGCCGGCTGCCGATCGATCGTCGCCTTGATGCCGAGCGCTTGTTCCAACAATTCCACCAGGCGTGCGAGCGGCACGGTGCGCGACTCGCCGAGATTGAAAATCTCAAAACCAAATTCACGCCGAGTGCAGGCGATCACGCCATCGACGATCTCATCAATGTAAGTGTAATCACGCGCCGTGCTGCCGTCGCCAAAAAGCGGGATGGGTTTCCCGGAGTGCATGAGCCGCGCGAATTTGTGAATCGCAAGATCCGGGCGCTGGCGCGGGCCATAGACGGTGAAGAAGCGCAGCATGGCCACGTCGAGTCCGTAGATGTGGTGATACACATGGCCGAGTGCTTCGCACGCCAGCTTGCTCGCGGCGTAGGGCGAGATGGGATTGAAAATGGGATCGGTTTCGGAAAAAGGAACTTTGGAATTCACGCCATAGACGGACGAGGAGGAAGCGATGATCAGCTTCTTCACGCCGACCCGGCGTGCGCTCTCGAGAACATTCACCGTGCCTTCGACGTTGACGCGCTGATACAACGCCGGTTCCTCAAGGCTTGGACGCACACCCGCACGGGCAGCGAGATGAATGATCTGATCGAAACGCGTGGCTTCCAAGGCGGCGTCCACGGTGCCGCGGTTCGTGAGGTCGCCTTGGATGAAACGAAAGCGATGGCCGCCAACGCTG
>DATHKK010000878.1:0-3125 GCA_035489355.1 Candidatus Limnocylindria bacterium | reverse complement strand
GAAGTCCGTTCACGAAATGTACGGCACGCAGCCCGGAAAAGTTTCGTTCGCCAACAACTGTCTGCTCGCGCGACGGCTCATCGAGCGCGGTGTGCGCTTTGTACAGATTTATCATTGGGGCTGGGACCAGCATGGGAACTCCAAGGACAACGATTTGTTCGAAGGTCTCGGCAAGCAGTGCAAGGACACAGACCAGGCGAGCACGGCGCTCATCAAGGATTTGAAGCAGCGCGGGCTGCTCGAAGACACGCTGGTGATTTGGAGCGGCGAGTTCGGACGCACGCCAATGAACGAGGAGCGCAATGGATCAAAGTTCCTTGGACGCGATCATCATCCACACTGCTTCACGCTCTGGATGGCAGGCGGAGGAATGAAGCCGGGCGTCACCTACGGAGAAACGGATGACCTCGGGTATCACGTCGTGAAGGACAAAGTTCACGTCCATGATTTGCAGGCGACGATCCTTCACTGCCTCGGCCTGGAGCACACGAAGCTGACGTACAAGTTCCAGGGCCGCGACTATCGCCTGACGGACGTGCATGGCGAAGTGGTGAAGGGAATTCTGGCGTAGTAGCCCGCTCAAAAACGTGATTGGATTGTAGCCGCCGACGTAAGAAGGCGGATTTCCTCTACCCTCGAAACTCCATCCGCCTTCCTACGTCAGCGGCTACTTTTTGAACGGCTGTTATTCGACCGTCACCGGTTCATCCGGACGCACCACCACGAAGAAGGATTCCTTGCCCTCCTCTTCACCGCCCAGAATCGCCATGCGTTCGTTCGATGCCTGCCGTGTCTTGGTCACCAGCCCGCTGCGGCGGAACAAACGCACTTCGAGTTCACCAGATTTCAACCGCTCGATCTCCAGCGAACGATGATTAGCCAGTGCAACCTTGGTGGTCTTCGCGGAATTCAACTGCACCTTTTGGCGTTCCGTTTCCCAATAATGTTTCCAGCGGAAGACCGGCGAAAGCTTGGCACTCAGTTTCGGTCCGACCGCCCGGTAGTTGGTTCCTGACGGCCGATCCTGATCGCTACCGCGGATCACCTGCACGTAAAGCTGGGAGGAATCCGCTGCGCCAGCCTGGAGAAAGAAAAAGAGAAATCCGATCAGAAATATTCCAGCACGGGTCATAGGCATATTTCGACGGAGCGTTTGCGGTAGAACTTCAAACGGATCTCAGCGCGAGGTGTAAAAACTTTCCAGTCCGCGAGGAGTTCCCCTTGTCGCGAAAACTATTCGCTCGTATAGCTTGGCCGTGAAAGCACCCGGGGCATCGATTCGACTAAACGACGCCGCGCCGACCGTCCGAGGCCGGGGCGCGGCCCAGAACCCGACGAATCGGTTTGAGAAGATTCACCTCGAACAAGACGAAGATTGGAACGCCGAGGAAGATGCCGCGCCGCGCACGCAGTTCTTTCGCGATACGACGCAGACGTTCATCACGCAGAACAACAGTCCCGACGTCGGTTTCGAGACGAGCATCAATCCTTATCGCGGGTGCGAGCACGGGTGCATCTACTGTTTTGCGCGGCCGACGCACGAGTACTTGGGATTCTCTGCGGGATTGGATTTCGAATCGCGCATCATGGTCAAGGAGAACGGCCCGGAGTTGTTGCGCAAGGAACTCTCCGCCCGCAAATGGAAGCCGCAAACGATCGTGATGAGCGGCGTGACGGACTGCTACCAGCCCATCGAGCGCAAGCTGAAGATCACGCGGCGCTGTCTCGAAGTGCTCGCGGAGTTTCGCAACCCCGTCGCGATTATCACGAAGAACCATCTCGTCACTCGCGACATTGATTTTCTGGGTGAACTGGCGCGGCACAACGCCGCCGTGGTGAATGTTTCCATCACCACGCTCGATGCCACGCTGACGCCGCGGCTCGAACCGCGTGCTTCACTTCCAAACTATCGGCTCGCCGCCGTGCGTGAGCTGACGCAAGCGGGCGTGCCGGTGAACGTGATGGTCGCGCCGGTCATCCCCTGCATCACCGATCATGAAATGCCGCGCATCCTCGAAGCGGCGGCGGAAGCGGGCGCGGTTTCAGCGGGCTACGTCCCCGTGCGATTGCCCTGGGCGGTCGCACCGCTGTTCGAGAACTGGGTCGCGCGCCATTTCCCGGATCGAAAAGAAAAGGTGCTGAATCGCATTCGTGAAATGCGCGGCGGCAAACTCAACGATCCGAACTTCGGCTCGCGCATGCGCGGCGAAGGCATTTTCGCGGAGCAGATTCACAAGATGTTTGAGGTCGCTTGCCGTCGCGCGGGCTTGCCGAAAAGGCATGTGGAATTATCAACGTCCGCGTTCCGGGTGCCGGATGGACCGCAGCTTTCGCTGTTCAATTCTTGAGATTGGGAAACAGGACGAACGACCTACCAGCGCCAAAAGGCGATGCGCACCAGTTCCCACGCTGCGCGAAGACTCTCCCAAAAACTATTCGACAGCGCCGAGAGCATGGAAATCACCACGGCGCACACGCCCATGCTCAACAGCCCAGCCAGCGGTTCCATGGTCGGCAGCGTGCCGACGACCATGCCGAGGAAAGCTCCGACCAGTGCTCCGCAAAACAAGCGGGTCTTCAACTCAGACGGGGGATTTTCTTCATTGCGCATTTTGAACAGGATAAAGAGCACACTCTGGAACTGTTGTGAAAAAGATTTTCCCAAAATTTGCAACGTCAGCGGGAATTTCAAATGCAAGCTGCATGAGACTTTGTTCCGGCAACGGTATTTTGCAGCGCGAGTTGATTCTAGCCGTAGGCCCGCAGATTCCACTCTTCAATCAGTTCTGGCGGGATCTCTTTGAGGAAGCGCGACGGTAGTTGCATCGCATCGCCGCCGTAACCCTGGGTCGCGCGAATGAGCGGATAACTCAGATACAATTCATCGCGAGCGCGCGTAATGGCCACGTAGAACAGGCGCCGCTCCTCTTCTTCGCCTTCAATCGATTCGCTGGAGCGCGCGGAGGGAAACATCCCGTCGCACAGCATGATGATGAACACGATGTCGAACTCGAGTCCCTTGGCCTGATGAATGGTGGAGAGCCGAATCTGTTCGTCGTCCTTCGTGTTGGCGCGATCTTCTTCCGCCTCGATGTTCGTGAGCAGCGAAAGTTGCGTGAGAAAAT
>DATHKK010000877.1:0-5525 GCA_035489355.1 Candidatus Limnocylindria bacterium | reverse complement strand
CCAGAACCATTCCTTCGGCGAGCGAGAATCCATCGGCGAACACTGTGACTTTGTCCGCTTTGCCATCGGCGTCCGTGTCTTCGAGAATCTTAACGCGATCGCGGCCCTTCTCGCCCTTCGCCGCGCCTTTCGGATATTCGTAGAGTTCGAGCACCCACAAACGCCCGCGCTCGTCCCACGTCATCGCCACGGGATTCACGACCATCGGCTCGGCGGCGAATAGGCGCACTTCGAAGCCAGGCGGCACCTGAATTTTCTTTTCCGTCTCCAGCGGATGAAGCGCGGGAGATGAGGCGGCCGCGCGCACGGTATCGCCGACGAGTTGTTTGCCCGTCGGCTTGTTCGTGTAGATGGGGAAATCAAATCCCGTGCGCGGCGGCTGGTAATCGGCGCCGAAGCCATTCGCAGAGACAACAACGCACAGGACAAAGACGGCCAGACGTTTCATAAAGTGTAAGTGGACGAGTACTAACCACGCCCACTTCACGCGGCAAACGATTTGTCGCATGGCGCAATAGCTGTCCCGGAACTCAACGCCAACCCGGCCGCCGGAAAAAACGGTTTCGACTTTGAGTTGGCTTTGGTGGCGCAGGCTCGCTACAAAAAGGCCCGCCCGATTCCCAACGCATGGAAAGACCGCCCTTCTGAAATCCTGGTTCCGTCCGGACTTGGATTTGGCAGCGAAGGGGAACACGGATTGAAAAGTTCCGTAAAACTCGCGGACAGGAATGTCCGCGCTGTCTCAGAGTCATCGCCTGGCCTCCGTGATCGACACGCCGCCGCCCATGCTTTGTAAACAGCAACCAGGGGGCGTGACCGTTCGCGTCGAAGTGATTTATCGCGTCGCAGCAAATGCCGCCCGCCATCCGCGTTCTGAACCCAACAGAATCGGCATCGCCAGTGGATTGAATTTGGAGAAGAGGATACGATGAAGTATTCCCGCCCAACGCAATCGTCGCGCAAAGCTGTGGCGCAGTGCGCCGGCGATCTTCGCCGCGGTAAGGTTCCAATTCGTTTCTTCACGCGCATAGGCAAGGAACGGTTCCAGCGCCAGTTGCGCGGACTCGAAAGCCATCGACATCCCATTGCCCGTGATGGGCGGAATCATGGTCAAGGCATCCCCGATCCTGCACTCATTGGCATCGATCGGTTGGTGCCGTAACGAGAGGCCCGCGACGGCGCAAAAGGATTCTGCGTCAAACTCAGCGCGCTCCAAACGCGCGAACAACGGCGAGCCGGGTTGTCCGCGCAATAGCTTCATCGAATCGCCCAGCGCCGGTTCATTGGTTCGCCGCCGAAACAGTCCGCAGATGTTCACCTCATCGTTCGCAAGCCGGCACAGGCCGACGTACGAGTCGCGAGCCAGGTACATTTCGAGATCGGCTTCAAGTTCCACTCTCTGCGCGTGGACCTTCAGCCCAAACCATCGCCACCCGTTCTCGACCGGATGCGGACGTCGCCCCGTTGCGCACACCACGCCTTCGCCATTGCACTCGGCGCTCCATCGCTCGCCTTCACGCAAGGAGCCACCGAGTTCGCCAAATCGTTTCGCCAGCGCGGCGTCCAGATGAAATCGAGAAACACTCACGGCCTGACTCGGCAGCGCGCGGCGAAACAGCAAGCGTTGCGCATCGAAGAAGGCAGAGTGAACGGCGGCTTGTGAATGGCCATTCAGTTCGGTCAGCTTGAGCGAGCGCAAGATCTCCACTCCTTCGCCACTGATGAATTCACCACACACCCGATGCCGCGGATAACGTCCTGCCTCGACCAAAGTCACCGGCACTTCGTGTTCGCGCAGCTTGATCGCCAGAGTTAATCCAGCCAGGCCGCCGCCAATGATCGTGATGGGTTTCATCGGCGTTGCGCCACGAAGAGATGGCTGAACAAACCCGCTGGTGCTTCGCTGAGTTGCCATTCGGAAGCCGCCGGCCAAAGGCGCGATAACTCATCATTCGCAAAACCGGCGCGGACGCTGATCACCGCATCGTGCCGCGTTACCGCATTGCAGCCGATGAGGCCGACGCACTGGCTGGCCAACAATGCAAGCGGAGAGCGGCGCGGCTCGGACGCCACGAAGATCTCACAACGCGAAGCGATGTCGGCGAGCAGCGGTTTCAGTTCCGCCTCCGCAAAGTGATGAAGAAACAAATTCACAACCGCCACGTCCACATTTCCAATTTGGTCGAGTCCGGCGAGCGCATCGCATTGCTTCAATTCGAGGCCACAGTTCAGTGCATGAAACCTATCGCGTGTGGTGGAACTCACTTCAGCCAGACGGTCCACCAGCAAAAACTCTGTTCCACGCCATTTGCATTTCTCGGCGAGACGCAGAGCGAAAGTTCCATCGCCCGCGCCCACGTCCATGACTCGCTTGGGATTTGGAATTCCGTTCAATGCGTGCGCCACGATGCCGGCGTTGTTCATGAACCCGTTGAGACGCCGCAAATCGGCACGCGAACGTTGCGCGCGCGGATTGTCTGCCGGCAAAGCATCGAGCCACTCCGGTTTGATTACCCGTTCCACATCAACTCACCTTCAGCAGCGCGCCGTGACAACTGAAGCCCGCGCCGAACGCGGACATCCACCACCAGCCCGGCGGCGTGCCGTTCGCCAGCGAGCGCTCCAACACGTGATACACACACGCGCTGCTGATGTTCCCATATTCGCGCAGGACGGCGGTGGTGTGATCCAATTCTCCGTTGTGAAATCCAAATTGCTCGCGCAGTGCTGTCAGGACGTCGCGTCCGCCGGAGTGCCAGATCCAGCCGGTGATTTGCTCCGGCTTGAGCTGATGGCGTTGAAGCACTCGCTCCAGAACTTCGGCCGAGTGACGTGCCGCTATGCCCGGCACCGGCGTTGTCAGGATGTTGCGCAACATGCCATCGCGTGTTTCGAATTTCAACGCGTCGCGATCCGAGGGTGAGAGCAACGATTCGGAATCTTTCCATTCGATCGTCCGCAAGGTTGCGCCGCGTTCATGACTCAACACCGCCGCGCCCGCGCCGTCGCCGAACAAACAGGCGCTGATGAGCACGCCGGGATCATCGTCGAAGTAAAGCGCGGCGCTGCAAACTTCCACGCAGATGGAGAGGGCGGTGCGTGCCCGTCGACTGGCGATCAACGCTTCCGCCGTGCGCAGGTTGGGCATCGCCGCGACGCAACCTTGTCCGACCAAATCGAGACCGAAAACGCCCGGGCGCAAGCCGAGCCGTTCACTCACATAACTCGTCAATCCCGGGCAGAGATAACCCGTGCAAGTGCTGATGAGCACGGCGTCGATTTCGTCGCGCGAAATGTTCGCGTTCTTCAACGCACGTTCCGCCGCTTGCGCGGCGAGGACTGGCGCGTTGTTGGCGAAGCGGGCATGAAGCGCATTGGGCGTCAGATCGAAGGCTTCGGTGAGCGGACTGAGGGCGAGCGCGCGGGAGTCGATTCCGTTCTGGCCGGAGAAAACTTTCCGGAGCAACGCGCGCGAACGGGGAGCCAGTCGTGTGAAGACTTCGGAGTCCTCCAACACCGCCCAGCATTCGGACTGCTTGTAGCGCGTGGCGGGCACCGCCGTTCCAACTCCCCGGATGAACATCTGCGGAACACTACTGACGTGCAGTGGCCGTGCAAGTTTGCCGAGCGCGGGCGCTTCCGGCTTCCCTCTCCCCGTTGATGTAAAGCCCGGCCCGCCCGCCACAGATCCAGCCCTCCTCATCACGCGCCGCACGGCTGCGCCAGGCGCATACTCAAGGAGGCAGCGCTTCGGCCTAAAGCGCGCGTGCTCGGCTGGTAACGGGACACCGGCACTGCCATGTACAAAGCTGTAGATGGGCAGCCAGCTATCAAGGTCGCGCGGCACGTGGGCGCAGTCACTCCAACCGCGCAACAGCCACACGTCCAACCCGGCGTATTCCTCTCCGGCGCTGCCCAGGGCGCCCTTGTCCCAGAGAATGCGATCGGGCAAACCGTACATCCGAAACGCGCTCATCAAATGGCCATGCACGGTCGGCCTTTTTTGATCGGCTCACGCGCACAACAAAAGATTGTAACGCGAATGATCATCCAACGCGCAGAGCGGATGGCAGCCGCCGACGCACAGCGCAAAAGGGCCTTTGAAATCAATTTGCCAAAGTTGATTGGGAGCGGGCCATTCAAAACGTTGGAAGTACGTGGCCGCGTCGGTCTGCTTGGCCGAGATCAACTCGGGCCGGTACAAAATGCCGGTGATGGTGCTGGGGGCGGGCAGCGCGTCGTGGCCCAGCGCGGACTAACAAACTCAAAGCGCATCGCGACGAGATCTTTCACAAGCCAGGCCTAAGGGAACCACGCTGCCTGCCAGACCGCCGTAGTGTCCACCAGGTCCCCGGTCCGTACAGTTGAGGGGAGAGGGGAACCGGAAAGGGGATGTCCTCGGCATGGAGTGGAGATGTGGGAATAACGAGGCTTGAAAGCCACGGCTACCATCAAGAGTCGCTCCGCGACTCTGCCTCGGAACTCCAAACCTTCCATAGTCTTCGCTACCTTCGTTTCCTTCTGTGAGCGTTGAACCACTCGAGCTGATCAACAGGGTCCGAACAAATTTCAATCTCGCCGCCGGGTGACCAGCGGGTAACGTCGGCGCGGCATGAAGAAAGAAAACGTCAGCACGCATCAGAAGGCGCTGCAGATCAATCTCGACCAGGCGAAGTACGGCACGTTCGCCGAAATTGGCGCGGGTCAGGAAGTGGCCCGCTGGTTTTTCCGCGTGGGCGGCGCGTCCGGCACCATCGCCAAGAGCATCTCCGCTTATGACATGATCATCAGTGACGCGATCTACGGTCACTCGGAACGCTATGTCAGCCGCCAGCGGCTCGTGACGATGCTCGATCATGAATATCGTTTGCTCACGGATCGGCTGGCCGCCCAACGGGGTGACACGACGAAATTCTTCGTGTTCTCCAACACGGTCGCGGCGCAAAGCTTTACGCGGCGGGAAGATTGGCATGGCTGGATGGGCGTGTGTTTTCAAACCGAGCCGCGCGGCGAGCCGTCGCAAATCATCATGCACGTGCGCATGTGGGACAAAGAAAACGTGCAGCAGCAGGAAGCGCTCGGCGTGCTTGGCGTGAACCTTGTCTATGGCGCGCTTTATCACCACGGCGACGTGAACCTGTTGCTCAAGACACTGGTGGACGATCTCAGCATCGATCGCGCCGAGGTGGACATGATCAAGTTCAGCGGGCCGGCGTTCAAGAACGTGGACAACCGGCTCGTCACGCTGCGCCTCGTCCAGGATGGACTCACGAACGCGGCCATGTTCACTGCTGACGGCGAAGTCGTGCAAGCCGCCGAAATGCTCTACAAGAAACCGATTCTCGTGGAGCGCGGCAGTTTCCGTCCGGTGACCAACGTGACGCTCGACATGCTGACGACCGCGCAGGCGCAATTCATCCAGGAGCCGGGCGTGCAGGGCGAAGAGATCGTGGTGCTGATGGAGATGACGCTCAAGAACCTGACGGACGCGGGGGGGATCAATCACCAGGATTTTCTGGACCGCG
>DATHKK010000876.1:0-3291 GCA_035489355.1 Candidatus Limnocylindria bacterium | reverse complement strand
CTGGCTCGGCGGCGTGGTGACAAACCCGATGATCATCGGCAGCAAATGGACGCCCGTGCGCCGCGTGGTGGACCGCGCCGGCTCAATGGTCAGCGTTCCGAAGCTTTGCCTCGCCATGGTCGTGCGCCCGGACAAGTCCCTCGCGGGTCTTTTCATCGGCACACCCGAAACCGCTTGGGACGCCGCCAGCGAACTCTCCAAGCAAGTTCACATCATCTACAAAGAGCGCCCGTTCCACACCGTGCTCTCGGTGCTGCCGAAGATGTATGACGAACTCTGGGTCGGCGGCAAAGGCATGTACAAACTCGAACCCGTCGTCGCCGATGGCGGCGAACTGATCATTTACGCACCACACATCAACGAAGTTTGTGTCGCGCACGGGAAGACGATCAAGGAAGTGGGCTACCATTGCCGCGACTACTTCCTCAAGCAATGGGACAAATTCAAACATCATCCGTGGGGCGTGCTCGCTCACTCGACGCACGTGCGCGGGATCGGCACTTACGAAAACGGGGTGGAGAATTGCCGCGTGAAAGTGACGCTCGCCACCGGCCTTTCGCGCGAACTTTGCGAGAGCATCAATCTCGGCTACCGCGATCCAGCGACGATCAATCCCGACGACTTCGCTCATCGCGAGGATGAAGGCGTGTTGCTGGTGCCGAAAGCGGGCGAAATGCTTTACCGGCTGAAGAATCCGCCGGCGTGGGCGGCGGCGAACTGAATGCGAGCGCGGAAATTCTATCCGCACCATCACAATCAGCCGCGATTCGCGCTCCTGGCGACGGACTCACGACGCAGGCAACGGCAGCGGAACCCCAAGCATATTTGCTCGCTGAGGACTTTGCTCTTGCTGCTCCCGCGCTCCGCAAAGAAGCTGTCGCGAAATCCATGGAAAGCTCTCTCGGCAGCACTGGCCCTGCATCGGACCGGCTGATCGCGCTGGATGAATCCCAGCAACGTGCCGCGATCTCCAAGATCAATTGGCGGCTGATTCCGCTTCTCTTCTTCTGTTACATCATCGCTTACGTTGATCGCATCAACGTGGGTTTCGCCAAATCGCACCTGCGCGAAGTCCTCGGAGTAGATCCATTGGTGTTCAACAGCGTGTATGGCTTCGGCGCGGGTCTCTTCTTCATCGGCTATTTCATCTTCGAGTTGCCGAGCAACCTCATCCTGCAACGCGTCGGCGCGCGGGTATGGATTGCGCGCATCATGATTCTCTGGGGCTTCGTCTCGATGACGATGATGTTCATGAAGAGCGTCCCGATGTTTTACACAATGCGTTTCCTGCTGGGCGCCGCGGAAGCCGGCTTTTTCCCTGGCGTGATCCTTTACCTCACCTATTGGTATCCGGCGAAAGAACGCGCGCGCACCGTCGCCCTGTTCGCGCTTGGCGGCGTGGCGGCCGGTGTCGTGGGCTCACCGATCTCGGGTGCCTTGCTTGAACTCGACGGGATGGGCGGCCTTGCCGGCTGGCAATGGCTCTTTCTTTTGGAGGCCATTCCCGCCGTGCTCATGGGACTCGTGGTTCTACTCATTCTCCCCAATCGTCCGCACAACGCTCGCTGGCTCTCGGATTCAGAAAAGGCCTGGGTGCAAGGACGCCTCGACGCGGAAGCGGCCCGGCCCGAACTGGAACAGCGTCATCGGCTCTCCGAAGTTTTCACCAGCGGTCGCGTTTGGCTTTTGTGCCTGCTCTACTTTCTCATGAACATCGGCGGCTACGGCTACGAATTGTGGCTGCCGTCGATCATCAAAAGCTTCTCTGGACTCGGCGATGCCGCGGTCGGGTTCATCAACGCCATCCCTTACGGCATCGCAGCCATTGTCATGCTGCTCGTCGGGCGGCACTCGGACAAAACCGGCGAACGTCGCATCCACGTGGCGGTGGCGGCCATGGCCTCTGCGATCGGCTTCGGCCTCAGCGCCTATTTCAAGAATCCATTTCTGGCAATGGCGGCGCTGGCCCTTGCCTTCGCGGGTATCAAGTCCACTCTCGGACCGTTCTGGGCCATGACAACTGCGTTTCTCAGCGGCACCGCTGCGGCAGGTGGCATCGCCCTGATCAATTCGGTTGGAAATCTCGGCGGCTTTTTCGGCCCCTACATCGTCGGGCTTATCAAAGATAAGACCGGCAGCAACCTGGCCGCGTTGCTGTTCCTGGGCACCGCTCTCCTCTGCATGGGACTGTTGGCGCTCGCGATGCGAACGATGCCCAAGAGCGCGACACGCAGTTGATCACTCCTGCGTGTAAACAAGGACGCGATCGTGAACAATGATCGCGAGATCATTCTTCCCATCGCCCGTGAAGTCCGCGATCAGCGCCTCGCGCGGTTCGCTGGAATCGCCGCGGCGGCTGCGGAAGCTGCGTTCCTCGAACACCGGCCAGCGGTTTGCCGGCACGAGCTTGCGATCCTTGTTGAAGATGACCACGTCGAGATAGTTCTTCGCCGTTTCCAGGAAGACCAAATCCTTGCGCCCGTCCTGGTTCAAATCACCGCTGACCACGTCGTTCAACCGCCCGTCGCGAATCGGCGTCTCATAGCCATCGAGTTCCGTCAGTTGCCAGGTCTCTCCCGAGAGCGGCAGCCACGCGACCGCGTTCAGCCCGTTGAAGGCCACGGCATTCGCTTGCGTCGCGCCGAGGCTGAACGGCTGCAATTCGGTAAACTCCGTGAACGGCAGGGCGATATTGCGCACGATTTCCCACGCGCCATTGGTGTTCCGTTCGGAAAGCGTCACCGCTTTCTTCTCCGCGTCGAAAAGGAAGAGTGAGTTCACCGCGTTGCTGCCATTGCGAACAGTGGTGGCGCCGATGAGCCGTGAATTGTTCGCCGCCCCATTGATCTGATCTTTCACGACGAAGGACCACGTGCCGTTGGTGGCGTCGGCATTGTTTGGCTTCAGCAGCACAGCGCGCAGAAAGTTTCTTTGCGGCAACAGCAACTCCGCCTTGCCATCTCCATCAATGTCGGCGCTCGTCATCCACGGCTGCTCCAGCGCGCCACCCGGCGCCTGCACATCCACTTCCTCAAAATCCTTGCCGGGGCGATTGATCAGCACTTTGATCTTTTCGTAAGGAATGAGCACCACGAGATCCAGAGAACCGTCCTGGTTCACGTCGTGCCACAGCATCGAACTCGGGTTGGATTTGAAGTCGGACGAGAGCTTCTGCGTTTTGGCTTTGCCATCTGCGGTGCGCGTCGAGAGAGAGCGTTTCCCATCCTGATCAAGAATCACCGCCAGCGTGGGCTTCGCGTCTTTCGAGGGTTTGCCATAGGCCATCGCGAG
>DATHKK010000875.1:0-5023 GCA_035489355.1 Candidatus Limnocylindria bacterium | reverse complement strand
CCAAACTGTTTCCGCAACGCGCGCAACTTGGTGTAGCTCTGCCGCGCGATCGGGCAGCCGTTCATGGTGAAATAGAGCACGATGGCTTTTGCATCCGTGCGCCGCAGTTCGTGGAGACGGCCCTTGGCATCGGGCAGCGCGAAGTTCATCACGTCTTCGCCGGGAGCAATGGCTCGAAGGCTCGCGGTCTTTTCCGGTTCGGCGGCGAGAGCCTGGAAAGCAATCAGTGTCAGCAAACTGAGGTAAACGAGTTTCATGGCTGCGGGATACTGACTCGATTTCAACCGGCGCGAAAGCTCAACTTCAGGAGAAGAAGGATGCCGAGGACGCAGTTTTCTTGTTCCATTTTCAACCGGCCACTGGACGATCCCCTCCCGGCGGGTGATTGTGCGGCGGGAGCGAATATGGTTGGAGCCATCATTACATTTCTCGGCGTGTGCGGCATCGTCGCCACCTACATGGGGATCGTACACTCGTTTCTGCGCGACGCAGAAGAGCCGAGTGACGCGGCGAGGGAAGAACGCTTTCGCAAACAGGATCAGAAGCAGGAACAGGAACATCCGGCCGAAGCTCCCAGCGAGCATTCCCGCCGGCCGCAATGGGCGCATTGAGTCAAACGCCGGCGCGTCTGCGGACCAGTTTCAAAAAATCGTTCGCGACCGGGACGCGCATGGCCCAGGCCACGGCGAAATAAATGACGGCTGCGCACAACATCGACACGAAGACCTCGCCGACCTTGGACCAAAACGTTTGATGGCCGATGCTCCATTCCCACCACGCCCGCACAAACCACGCCCCCAGCGCAGCGCCGGCGGCGCAGAGCAACAGCGCGCCGATGTGATGCCGCAGCGACTGCATGTCGAGACGCCCGAGTTTTTTGCGCAAGGCAAAGGTGAGCAGGAAAATGTTTACGAAACTCGTCGCGGTGTTGGCGATGCCCAATCCCGCTTCCTTCATGAACCACACGAGCGGCAGCGTGAGCGCGGCGTTCAGCACGAGACAGAAGACGGAAATTTTCATCGGCGTCTTCGTATCGCCGAGCGCATAAAACGCGCGCGCGAAAATGTTCACGCAGGAAAACGCGATAAGACCGGGCGCGAGGGCGACGAGCGCCCGGGTCGTGCGCGCGGTCGCGACGGCGTCGAATTTGCCATGCTCGAAGAGGAGACGAATCATGGGTTCACCCAGCACGATCAGCAGCACGGTCGCGAGCAGGTTGATGAAGAGCAGATAAGCGATGCCGTCGCGCAGCGTGGCGCGGAACTCAGGATATTTCTTCTCCGCCGCCAGGCCGGACAAAGTGGGCAAAATGTACGTCGCCAGCGAAATGCCAAATACGCCTTGCGGCAATTCCATGAGCCGGACCGCGACACCGAACGCGGCGACGATCTCGGGGCCGACGGCGAAAGCAAAGCCGCTGGCGATCATGACGTTGATCTGAAAAACCGCCACGCCAATGGTCGCCGGGAGCATTCGTTGGATGACGGCGCGCACGGTCGGATCGGTCCAGGGCCGGACCCACCGATAGTGAAACCCTTCGCGATAAAGGAGGGGCATTTGAAACGCAGCCTGGGCGAAGCCGGCCACTAGGACACCGATGGCGAGGCCGAAAATTTTCTCGTGCAATTCGGTTCCCATGAGGGGCGCGATGAAATACACGGACGCGATCATGGCCACGTTCAACAGCGCCGCGCCCAGGGCCGGGACAAAGAAATGCCCGCGCGCGTTGAGCATGCCCATGCACACAGCGGCGAAGCAGACGAAGATGAGATAAGGAAACATCACGCGCAGCAACCGGAGCATCAGGATCGTGCTGGCCTCATCGATGCGGACAACTCCGAGCACGAGCGAGATGATGACGATTGCGAGGACGACGATGATGCTCGCCGCGACGAGCAAGCCGGAGATGACGGCGTTGGCCGCCTGCCACATCGCTTCCTGGCCATCGGCTTTTTCCTTCTGTTTGAAAATGGGAATGAACGCCGCCGTGAGCGCGCCTTCGCCGAGCAAGCGCCGGAACAGGTTTGGGATTTGGAACGCGTAGGCAAATGCACCCGCGACCCAGCTCACGCCCATGAAATTTGCGTAAGCCATTTCGCGGACGAGTCCGAGCACGCGGCTGAGCATCGTGGCGATGGCCGTGGCGCCGGAGGATTTCAGCATTTGCGACATGCGCCGCGGAGTGTTCCGAGCCGCGGAACGCGAGCGCAAGGAAACAAACATTGGGCGGACGGTCGCGGAGCGGCTGTTGATGGTAGCCGCCGCTTTCAAGCCATAGTTCGCCGCGCCAAGCGTTCGTTCGTTGCGGAGCGACGATTGAAAATCCCGCGCCCGTTTCATGCGTCGCTCTGCGACGCGACCCATGACTTGGGCCAGCTACGTCAGTTCATCGCTCCGCGATGCGAGCACGTCACGTTGGCAAAATTCAGCATGGTTACCGGGCGGCTGGAAGCGCGCCCTCACTGGCGGGCAAGGATGCCCGCCGCCACATCGTAAAAAAATTCCCCGGCAACTTTCGCTGCCGGGGAATGCGTCAAAACTTCGACCGAGTTTACGGGTGCAACCGATAGAACGTGATGCCCGTCGTCGTGACGTTCACCACGGAGTTCCCGCCCACGGTCGGATACGGCCCGGGAATCGTGACCCAGCCGCCCGGGTTGTTCAGATCGGTGTTGCTCTGGAGTTGCGCGCCCGCCGTGACCGGCCATGCGATATTGGCGTGCGTGGCGTCCGTGCGCTCGATGGTCATACGCGGCCCGACACTGCCTCCGCCGCCTTCGCCCCACAGCATCAAGTCAAAGCTCAGGTCGGATGAACCGATTGAGTCCTGATGTACTTCCACGGCGAGGGTGTTGTTTCCAACGACCAGGCTGTTGGCCGCGTTCGAGCTGAAGAAAAGCCGTCCATCGCTATAATCCAGTGTGCCAAAATCCGCGTAAGTGATCGGCGCCACCGCGAACTCATTAGTGGTGCGAAAGGCCCCGATGCGAGTGCCGTTCAAATACACCACGCTGGAATCATCCGCCAAAGAGCTGACGATCAACCCGGTGAACTCCGACGGATTGGCCACAGAGAACGTGTGCCGGAAATAAATCGCGTGATGACGATTGCCGCCGGGACCGATGTCGATAAGCGTGCGCTCTGGATTAGTTTCGGGCGAGGTGACCGCATCACCGCCGCCGAGTTCGGCAAAACCGCTCGGCCACGTTGCGTCATCATACGCCGCTTCATACCAGGCCCGGCTCGAACCATCGAGCGGCGGCTCGCTTCCGAGCGCATTGTATTTCCAACTCGCACCGTTGCTGACCACAAGGGTGTAAGGTGCCGGAAGATTGGTGCCTGTGATTACGACGGACTGCTCGCCGAGGGTACCGCAGCCGTCCGTGGCGCGAATCGTCAAGGTGTTCGCGCCAAGGAGCAAATCGTTCACGACGAATTGGCCGAAGGTAATGTTCGTCGCATAGCGCACCACGCCGTTAATCAGAACTTCGACGTTCGTCACACTGTCCGAATCCACCAGGCTGAACTGGCTGATCACCGGCGTGCCGACGGTGAAGGTGTTGCCGGTCACGAATCCACTGAGGGCGTTCGAGATGCTGAACAGGTTGGTGGTGTAAAAATTGGTGATAGCCACCACTGGCGCAAGGTTGGGCACGACCGTGAAACTCACGTTCGTGGTGTAGGTCGCTCCGGAGGAGTCCTGACCCAGCGCCGTGACGGTATGAGCGCCCAGAGCGACGCTCGAGAACGTCGCGGAGAACGGAGTCGCGTCGTCATTCACAGGCGTTCCTCCGTCGAGTTGGAAGCTGACGTTCGTGATAAAGAAACTCGCCGTGGCGTTCACGGTCAGGCTGATGTCGCCCGCACAGGTGACGGGAACCTGCTGGTTCGGTGTCGGACTGGTGATGGTGACGTTTACCGTGGCCTCGCTGAACGCGGTGGCTTCGAAAGTAAAATTGTCCACGGCCAAACCGCCGTCCGTGACGTTCACGCCGTTAAAGTCTTGCCAGCGGACATAGATCACTCCACCCGGCGCCACGGGCGCGGGCGGCGTCACGAGCCCGCCGATGGCCGCTACGCGATTGGCCGCGTCGTTGCCATTCACCGCCATTTGCGGTTCCACGCGCAAGGCCGCCGGCTGGTCGAAATCAAAGATGGTCGGGACCCAAGTTGCTCCCAGGTCGAAGCTCACAAAGTTGGTCAGGCCGCCATCGACGGCATTGGTGTAATTACGCCAGACCTCTCCATCGTAACGAATCGTGAAGGCCAGGATGTTGCTCGAAGTATTGTTTTGGATGCGCGCCACGATATTGCGATCCCCGCCGGTGGCGGCGGTGCCCAATGCGCGATCTGGATCATCGGTCGTGCCGTAGTTCCAGCCCAACACACTGCCGCTCGCGCCCGCGCTGCCATCGCCGACGGTGACTGTGACCGCATTCGCCGGCAGGGCCGCGCCCACGTACCAACCAATCGGCGTCTGTGTGCCGGTCGCCGTCATGCCGTCGAAGTTCTCCGAAATGATGCCGCCCGGGTAGGAGGTGAATTGCTCCCGCACGACAATGGTATTGGTGAGCGAGTAAGCGGTTTCAGTTGCATTGACTGCCTGCGCGAAAATCGAATACGTCCCCACGGGCAGATTCACGAGTTGGTTCGAATAAGGAGCGTCCGTATCTGTGAAGAACAACACGTCGTTGGTGTAAAAGGAAACGCTGGTCGCCGGCGTCGTGCCGGAACTGTTTGCCGTGACGAGGACGTTCGCCGGAGTCACAGCCGTGCCGCTGGCGGGCGACGTAAGGTTAACGGCCAACGGAAGTGTCGATGAACCAGCGGCAAAGAATACGTCGTCGATGGAATAACCGCCTTCCTCGGTCCCGGAGTCATCGCGGTTCGCGCCTGCGTTGTCATCAGCCCAAAGAATATAAAGCGTTCCGCCCGCAGGCCAGGTGCCCGGGCTGAAGGTGCCCAGCCGCGGCCCGGTCGCATCGCCAGCCAAAGCAGGAATTTCCGTCCAACTGCCAGCGTC
>DATHKK010000874.1:0-2942 GCA_035489355.1 Candidatus Limnocylindria bacterium | reverse complement strand
AGCCGAGGCTGATGAAGGTCTGCTCCAGCGGAAGATTCAAATGCGCCGAAGGACTGAGTTCCAAGCCGAAGCTCTCCTGTTCGTCCCGCGGCGAGGTGTTGATGTTGTCGTCGTAAAATCCGCGAACAGTGGCTGACAGGCTGAAGGGCCGGCCCGTTTGCTGTCGCGTCATTTCCGGATCCAAGGCATGCAGCGAAACTGCCCCCAGCGCCAAAAGGCCCGTCGAAGTCAAAACATGCTTCATAAAACAGCTTTAAAAACCACCGTCTGCATCCTTGTGGGTAAAGTCACAGAATGAGTGTCGTGGTTGTATGGGTCGCATTTCCTTATGTCAAACAGATTTGCCCGCTGACTCGTTCAATCTTTCTTTTGCTTTTCCGATCCGTCAAATGGCTCGACCCATCGCTCGCGATCGGTCAGCAGCAATTCACCATTGGTAAACAATCCGACGGGTGCGTATTTCAGCGGGAATCGAGTGGGGATTTCGCGCCGCACCAGCGTGTGCAAAAGAAAGCCGCCCCATTCCTGGTTCTCGCCCAGCAGCCAGTTGGAAACGAACTTCGAGTCCGTCGTGCGCGTGCTGATGAAAAGTCCATTCACCGATTTCTGGTAATCATCGATTTCAAAAAGATCCGCTCGCTTGGCTGTGAGCCAGACGCACTGCCGCTGACCGTACCACGCCATCGCCCAGGGAATGTCGCTCATCCACAGTTCGTGCTCGTTCAAGTAACGAGCGACTTGCTGGATGCGCGGAGGATAGTACGGCGGCGAAGCCGGCGAAACGCGGGGCGGCAGCAACGCCAGTCCAAAGGGCAACGACACGAGAGCCACGAATCCCGCGAGAGCGCCGTAACGAATCGTCGCCGCCGGCAGCGGCAGTGATTCGAACAGCACAAAGAATAGACCCACGCCGAAGATCAGCACGAGGGGCGAGAAAACGACGAGCAGGTTCTCGGAATTGACCTCGGGCGATTCCGCCGACAGGTACGTGCGCGTCAATGCCTGAATGGGAATCAGCAATAACAACGACGCCACGACGAACCACCGCAGCCGGCTGAGGTTCGCGTTCTGGAACCTGACCAGCAGGCCCACGAGAAAAAACGCCCAGAGCCAATTGCCGCCCAGGCGCGGAAAATCCGATGCAATAATTTCGCGCACTCCGCCCATGCCCTTGTAGCAAACGCTCACGAAAATCAGCCAGTAATGCCCCGGCAGACCTTCGAAGGAGGGCTTGAGGGAACGCTGCAAGTTGTCCCCCATGAACGCAGCCGCGCCTTCCAGGACTGCGTAGGTCGCGGTGCCGAAAGGCAAACCGCTCAGCACCAGGTTGCGCACGATCCAGGGAGTGACGATCACGGCAAAAGCCGCGAACGTCACCACTCCCAAAGTCCAGCGCCGTTGCGTGGCCCAAACGATCGTGAAGATGAGAACAGGCAGAATCAGCCAGCCGACGGAATAGCGGGTCAGCATGGCCAGGCCAGTGACCGCACCGAGCGCTGCGGCATGCGCGAACAATTTTTGTCCCGTGCCGCCAGTCCGGCTTCGCTCCTCGAAATGACTCAGCAGCCAAACCAGCAGCAGGACCAGATCGATCAGCAGCATGGTGCTCAGTCCTGAAATGGTGAATCGCCAGTACAGTTCCGTTAGCACGAACAAGAGCGCCGCCATCCACGCCACTTGTTGATTGAACCAGCGACGGGCCAGATGAAAAACGAGCAACGCCCCGAGGCCGAAAAGGAGTTGGTTGCCAATCGCGATGCTCATGTTCGGCAGGTACACGCTGAAACCCCTCTTCGACACGAGGTCTCCGGGATCGGGCGTCACGCTCAACACGCCGGCCAGCAGCAGCGGATACAACGGCGGATTGGAAATGTCTCGATGCCCTTCCTCGAGTCTCGGCCATTGATTGGTGGGCGGCGCGGGCGTCAGTGTGATGCTCAACGGCCGCACGAACAGCGTCGTGAAGCCGCGGCCCTCGGCGATGTTGCGGCCCAGTTGCGCGGTGTCCATCGCTTCGGGGTTGGTGAAGTTGCGAAAGCAGAACGTGTCATAGACCAGCCCCAGCATCGCGAACGCGACGACCACGAAAATCGCTCGAATGTACTTGGCCCCGCCGCCCTCCTCGAGGCGGTGAATCCACTCCTGCAGTCGCATCGTCCCTTGCATTCAGTTTATTCCCCGCGCCAATTTTTAGAGTTGCTCCAACTGATACACGTGCAGCTTGCGGTGCAATGTTCGCCGGCTCATGCCCAGCTTCTTCGCGGCCGCGCTCCGGTTCCCGTCCAATTCCTTCAACGCGCGAATGATCAATTGCTTCTCCGCTTCTTTCACCGTGATGTCCGCCGCGTTGAATGCATCGCCGCCGCCCAATTCTTTGTCGTCGCCCAGACGAATGTTCTGCGGCAAGTCCCGCACGCTCACGCTTTCGCCGCGAGAGAGAACCACGGCGTGCTCGATGGCCGTGCGCAATTCCCGCACGTTTCCAGGCCACGAATAATTCATTAACATCTCCATCGCCTCGCGCGAAATCGCCTCCAGCTTCTTGCCGTTCTCCTCCGCGAATTCCTTCAGGAACGTCGTGGCCAGCAGCGGCACATCGTTCTTCCGCTCGCGCAAAGGCGGCAGATGAATCTCCAGCACGCGCAGTCGAAAGAACAAATCCTCGCGGAACTCCCCTTCCTTCACCAGCGCCGGCAGATTCTTGTTCGTGGCCGTGACCAGCCGCACGTCAGCACTCAGAGTCTTGTTCGAGCCAACTCGTTCAAAGGTTCTTTCGCCGAGGAAGCGCAACAGCTTCACCTGCGTGGACTGATCGAGCTCGCCGATCTCGTCGAGGAAAAGTGTTCCGCCCTGCGCCTGCTCGAAGCGGCCCACACGTCTTTCGTGAGCACCGGTGAACGCGCCCTTCTCGTGCCCAAACAATTCGCTCTCCAGCAAAGTCG
>DATHKK010000873.1:0-2720 GCA_035489355.1 Candidatus Limnocylindria bacterium | reverse complement strand
GACCTGGCCGAGCAGGTTGCTGCGCGAGACGGGCAGTCCGAACTGGTTGGTCAAGGTGAAGTCCGGGACCGTGCCGAGAATATCGAGCGCCTGGCGCAGGCCGCTTTCCTGGAACTGCGTTCGGACAAAGGCAATCGCGATGGCCAGAACTGTGAGAGCGAGCGCGCTCCAAACCAGCCACTCGATCCGATGGCTTGGTTTGTTCGCGGGCTGGTCGTTCATCTGTCAGTTGGAGCGACGTCACCGCTGCTCGCAACCTGGTGAAGCACCGGCGCCGTCGCGGCGGTTATTCGAAACCGCCGCCACCGCTCTTGTCCGCGAGCCATTTCTCGTAGTCGGCCGGCTCCATGACCTTGAGCGTGCCCTTCATCGTGGAATGGCCCACACCGCAAAGCTGCGCGCAGTTGATGGGATACGTCCCAACTTTGGTCGGCTTGAAGTGGACCGGAATACTCATGCCCGGAATCGCGTCCTGGTTCACGCGCATGGGAAATACCTTGAAGCTGTGAATCACATCCAGGCTGGTGATGTGAACGATGACGTTGGTGTTCACCGGGACGCCCACTTCCGAGCCGGCCAGCACGGTGACGTCGTCTTTGGTGTTCGGATCATTCTGGTCGATGCCCATCGGATTGGCGCCGCTCACGAACTTGACGTCTTGCTTGCCGAAGACGCCGTCCTTGCCGGCGTAGCGCGCGATCCAGTTGAACTGACGGCCCACGACGCGAACGACGACGGACGATTTCTCCTCCGGAAATTTTTCCACGCTGCGAGCCCACAGCGGGACGGCAAAGCCGATGAGCAGCACGGCCTCGGTGACGGCCACGCCTACTTCGACGTAAGTCGAGAAATGGCTTTGCACGCCCGCATGATCGGCGCTGGCGTTGCGCGTGCGGCGAAAGCGCAGGAGCACGTAGACGAAGTAAATCGCCCAGCCGACAAACAGCACCGCCATGAGCGCGTGGATGTACCACGTCAGCGCGTCGATGCCGGCGCCGTGTTCGGACGCAATCAGGGGAGTGCCAAAAAAGTTTTTGGTCATTGGTTAAGCCTTCGATTCAGTTGATTGATGGTCGAGCGCCGCCGCGGCTGCGGCCTTGCGCGCGAGGAAAACAAAGAGGGCGACGAACCCGCCCAGCACAGAGAGCACCACCAGGAGCAGGACCAGCACGCCGGCCATCATGCCCTGCGACAGCTTGGAGTCGCCGCCGAAGCACACGGAGCAGGCCTGGGCCGCTGACGGCGCGAACAGCAGCGGCGCGGCGAGCAAGCCGATGGATTTCTTAAACACGTTCACAGGTAGCTGATGTCCTTCAGTTTTCGCAGCATGGCCTTGCCGTAGATGATCAACAGCAAGCCGGCGGCGAGAGAACCAATGCCGAACCACAAATCACTGCGCGCGCCCTTCTGCGCAAACTCGTTCAACGACCATCCGCCGAACCCGAGGGCGAGCACGATCGAGGCGACGATGAAAACGACATGGAGGGCCTTGAGTGACATTTCAGTATTTGATGGTCGTGAAAAACGGGAAGTCGTGCATCGACCAAAGCGTCAAACCCATGAGCGCGGCAAAAAAGAACGCGGTCGTGGCGAGCGTGGCGTAAATCGCTTTCTTTTCCGAGATCAAGTGCATGAAGTAACCCGCCACGAGAAACGATTTCACGCTCGCGATGATGAGCGCGACGGTGATGCCCGCGGCCGGATGGGTCTTGTTGAATTCGAGCGTGGCCGCCCAAACGGTCAGGATCGTGCCGACGAGCAGCGCGCCGAAGATGAACATGTAAGTCCGGACGGCTCTCTTGATGTCATCTGGTGATGAATGATCGCTCATAAATTTTTCGTTAGAGGAGATAAAGCACCGGGAACAGGAAGATCCAAACGAGATCGACGAAGTGCCAGAACAAGCCCGCCACCTCGACGCGATTAGTGAGTCGATCAGGCTGCGTCCTCCACATCTTGCCGCCGAAGAGAAGGATGTAAGTCATCACCAGCGCGCCGCCGATGACGTGCGCGGCGTGCAAGCCCGTGAGCGTGAAGTAAATCGCGAAGTAGGTGTTGTGGCTCGGCACGTAAGCGGAGAGATAAGTCAGATCGCTCACCTTAATGATCTCGAACTGATGCTCGCCGGCGGCGTGCGCGGCGGGCTTCGCCGCTTCGGCTCCATGCGCGGCCGCTGCTGCGCCGTGCGCCGCGTCGGGAGCAAATTCGATCGTCTCGACATTCTTGTCCTTCAGCTTTTTCAACGACCAGAAAAGCGGACTGCCCTTGATATGTCCGTCCATTGTTCGGCCGTCCGCAAGGCGGACGGAGTAGTGCGTGAATTTGTCTTTGTATTCGATGGTCTTGATGCCGACGAAAGCGAGTGCGCACAGAATCGTCGCCGTCATGTAGATCTTGAACTTGTTGAACTGGTGCAGTTTCAACGACGCCCAGGCCATGACCACGGTCACGGACGACGTGATGAGCACCGCCGTGTTGAACGTGCCGATCGGAATGTTGAGCAGTCCATGCGGCCACTTGTCCGCGCCCACGCGCAGGAGGACGTAAGAGGAAAACAGTGCGCCGAAGAGCATCACTTCCGAAGCGAGAAACAACCAGATGCCAACCTTGGCGTTGTAAAGGCCGGTGTCGCGCCGCGGAGTTACTGTGTACGGAATTTCCATGAATTTCCTGGGTGGTTAAATGGGTTGGTTCTGGGGCGAAAAGTCCGTCTTCGCGCC
>DATHKK010000872.1:0-3061 GCA_035489355.1 Candidatus Limnocylindria bacterium | reverse complement strand
GCAATAAGGCCAAAACGACGACAGCGAGGAGAAGCGTGAGGGCTATCCAGATTAAAAATCTTTTCACCTTCACGACATGTTTAGCGCCGCATCCCAATCCTTCCACACCGGCTCGTAGCCGAGGCGGGAAATCACTTCGGCGATTTCTTCGGGCGAACGATCGTCGGCGGTTTCGAATTGGCCGGTCGCGCGGCGCGTGGACCATTCGCTCGCGTCGCTGGTTAGTTCGACGATGCGGCCCCGTTGGGTCAGATGAATTTTGTCTGAACCTGCGCCGGTGTAGCCGCCGGGTTCGGTGTGGCTGCCAGCGCTCATGAGCGTGATGCCGAGGGGAATTAATCCATCGCGAAGCTTCGCGGGTTCGCGCGTGGAAAGGACGATGCCGGCGTCCGGCAGAAACAAGCGAAACGCGCAGACGAGTTGCACGAGTTCGCGGTCGCTCAAAAAAGTCAGCGGCTCGAATTCGCCGGCGCACGGGCGCAAACGCGGCAGCGAAATGGTGACTTGCGCCTTCCAGCAGTGACGGAGCAGGTGAGCCGCATGCGCCGCGACGGCGATGGCTTCGCGCCGCCAGTCGCTCAGTCCGAAGAGCGCGCCGATGCCGATCCGGCGAAAGCCTGCGATGTAGGCGCGCTCGGCCGTTTCGAGCCGCCAATCGAAGTTGCGCTTCGGCCCGGCAGTGTGCATGTCGGCATAGATGTCGCGGTCGTACGTTTCCTGGTAAACGACGAGGCCATCCGAACCGGCGGCAACGAGGGGGATGTAGTCAGCCGTTTCCATGGGGCCGACTTCTAGCGAGACGCTGGGAATCTCCTCATGCAACGCACGCACGCAGTCAGCGAGATAGTTGTTGGAGACGAACTTCGGATGTTCGCCGGAGACGAGCAGGATATTGCGAAAGCCTTGCTCCTTCAGCGCACGCGCTTCGGAGAGGACGTCGTCGATGGAAAGCGTGACGCGGAGAATCGGATTGTCGCGCGAGAAACCACAGTATTTGCAGTTGTTGATGCACTCGTTGGAAAGATAAAGCGGCGCGAAGAGCCGAATGACTTTGCCGAAACGCTGAAGCGTCATCGCGTGCGAACGGCGGGAAAGCTCTTCCAATTGCTGACCCGCGATGGGCGAGAGCAGCGTCGAGAAATCGCTGAGTGTAAGGTTTGATTTTCCGAGGGCCGCCGCGACATCACGGGTGTCAACTGCCAGCGAACGCTCGACGAGCGACTGGATGGGCAGGCGATTGAACTCAGCGACAAAACTCACGGTTCGTCACGGTAACAAACGCGTGTTCGTTGTCGAGGCGGGCGCGGCCGGCGTATCGCCGGACTGGAAGCCTCGGCTCACCGGCCAGCAAAGATGCTGGCCGCTACGAATCGAAATTGCCGCTTGCGCCGCCGCGTTTCCTCCCTATCTTCTGCCCCGCCTGAGTCCGGCGTGTGCCGGTGCTCATTGAGGCTGAGAAACGAAACATTAACGAACAACCGAACATTCAACCCTCCGTTGCCACGGATCGTTTGCGTTCGGCAATGGAGACCGCGCAAGCCATCCGCCTGCAAGTCTCCCGTCTGCGAAAATAGTAGTCAGTAAATCATTATGCTCACCATGGAAGAAGCCCTGAAGGGCAGCTCCGTCGGCTTTACGACGGGTCAGATCGTCAAAGGCAAAATCATTGAAGTCCGCCCTAAGGAAGTGTTGGTGGACATCGGTTACAAGTCCGAAGGCGCCGTCAACGGCGGCGAATTCGAGGATATCAAAACCTTGAAAGTCGGCGATGAAGTCGAAGTGCTCATCGAAAAACTCGAAGACAAGGACGGCATGGTCGTTCTCTCCAAGGAGAAGGCCGAGTTTAAGAAAAACTGGGAGCGCATCGTGTTGATCGCGGGCGAAGGCACCACGGTCACCGGCAAAGTGAAGAGCGCCGTCAAAGGCGGCCTCGTCGTCAACATCGGCGTGGAGGCGTTCCTGCCCGCGTCGCAAATCGACGTCATTCCCCCGAAGAATTTACAGCCGTTCATCGGCAACACCTACGAGTTCAAAGTTGTTAAGATCAACGCCGACCGCCAGAACGTGGTGCTCTCGCGCCGCGAACTGATCGAAGCGGAACGTGCTTCGCGCCGCTCCGCATTGCTCACGGACATGACTCCCGGCGACATCCGCAAGGGCGTGGTGAAAAACATCACGGACTTCGGCGCGTTCATCGACCTCAATGGCCTCGATGGCTTGCTGCACATCACCGACATGAGCTGGGGCCGCATCGGTCACCCGAGCGAAATTCTCAAGGTCGGCCAGGAACTCGACGTAGTTGTGCTCGACGTGAACCGCGAAAAGGAACGCGTCAGCCTCGGCCTCAAGCAAAAGCTCGCGAATCCCTGGGAAGCGATCGAATCCAAGTACACCGTTGGCCAGAAGGTCAAAGGCAAGGTCGTCAACCTCGTGCCTTACGGCGCGTTTGTGGAACTCGAACCCGGCGTCGAAGGTCTCGTACACGTTACCGAACTTTCGTGGACGAAGCGCATTGCGAAGCCGTCTGACGTGCTCAAGCAAGGCCAGGAAATTGAAGCGGTTGTGCTCGGCATCAATCGCGACGAGCAGAAGATCAGCCTCGGCGTGCGCCAGCTCGAAACCAATCCCTGGGAAAAGGCCGCGGAGAAATATCCGCCCGGCACCAAGGTCAAAGGCAAGATTCGCAACCTCACCAGCTACGGCGCGTTCCTCGAACTTGAGGAAGGCATCGACGGCATGATTCACGTCTCGGACGTTTCCTGGACGCGCAAGATCAATCACCCGAGCGAAGTGCTGAAGAAGGGCGACGATGTCGAAGCCGTCGTGCTCGAAGTGGACAAGGCCAACCAGCGCATTGCCCTCGGCGTGAAGCAGCTCAGCGAAGATCCGTGGGCCAACATCGACAAGTTCTACAAAGTCGGCGACCTCGTGGCCGGCAAGGTGACGAAGCTCGCGAGCTTCGGTGCTTTCGTCGGACTCGAACACGACATCGATGGACTCGTGCATATCTCGCAGGTCAGCGAGGAGCGCATCGATAAGATCAAGAACGTGCTCAAGCCCG
>DATHKK010000871.1:0-3639 GCA_035489355.1 Candidatus Limnocylindria bacterium | reverse complement strand
CTCCGCGCGCGCCGAACATCATTTTAATTCTGGCCGACGACCTGGGATACGGAGAGCTGGGTTGCTACGGGCAGAAAAAGATCAAGACCCCAAACCTCGACAAGCTGGCGACGGACGGGATCCGTTTCACCCAATGCTACGCCGGCACCACGGTTTGCGCGCCGTCGCGCTCGTCCCTGATGACTGGACAGCACACGGGCCACACGCGCATTCGTGGGAACAATGCTTATCCTTTGCAGGCCGGCGACGTGACGGTGGCTGAGGTGCTGAAGAAGGCGCGCTATCAAACGGGTCTGATTGGCAAGTGGGGTTTGGGGCTGGAATACACCACCGGCACGCCGAACAAAAAGGGGTTCGATGAGTTTTACGGGTTCCTCAGCCAGACCGCGGCGCACGCATATTACCCGACAAACATCTGGCGCAACGACAGCATCATCCTGATGGAAGAAAATGATGGCGACAAAAAAAGCACTTACATTCACGACAAGTTCACGCTCGCGGCAACGAACTTCATTCACATCAACAGAAAGTTTCCGTTCTTCCTTTATCTCGCCTACACCGCGCCACACGCGAACAACGAATGGGGCCGCAAAACCGGCAATGGCATGGAGGTGCCGAATGACGAGCCTTACTCCAAAGAGAATTGGCCGCAGCCGGAGAAAAACAAAGCCGCGATGATCACGCGCATGGACCGCGACATCGGGAAGTTGCTTCAATTCATCAAAGGTTACGGGCTTGATACCAACACCGTGATTTTTTTCACGAGCGACAATGGGTCGCACAAGGAAGGCGGTGTGGATCCAAACTTCTTTGCCAGCTCGGGGCCGTTGCGCGGAATCAAGCGGGACATGTACGAAGGCGGCATTCGCGTGCCAATGATCGTACGCTGGACGGGAACGATTAGGCCGGGGCAAGTGAGCGATTTCCCGTGGGCGTTCTGGGATTTCCTTCCGACCGCCGCGGAGATTGCCGGAGCGAAAAACAAAGTACCGCCGAACATTGATGGTGAGTCCATCCTGCCGACGCTGCTCGGGAAAAGTCAGAAGCCGCACGAGTTTCTTTACTGGGAGTTCCACGAGAAGGGATCGAAGCAGGCGGTACGCATGGGCGATTGGAAAGCTGTCCGGCTTGCACTCGGCCAACCGCTGGAACTCTACGATCTCAAAACGGATCTTAGTGAAACCAACAATGTCGCCGCCACCAATCCTGACATGGTGGAGAAGATCGAAGCGTATTTGAAAACGGCCCGCACGGAATCGCCGCGTTGGCCCCTCAAATCTCCGTCCGACAAGCCTGAGGCAACCACGCCAGCGGACGTGAATTGATTACACGGTCAATCAAGCGTCGCGGTAACCCCGCATTACGCCCAGCATTTCCTCTACGGCGCCGCACAGTCCTACGAAGACCGCGCGGCTGATGATGCTGTGGCCGATGTTCAACTCGATAAGGTGCGGCACACGAAAAAGTGCCGGGAGATTCTCACAGTTCAAACCATGTCCCGCGTTGACCTTCAACCCGAGCGCATGGGCTTGCTTCGCGGCGTCGATGAGCCGGGTGATTTCCACTTCGCGCGCCGTCGCCTCCACGAAATGTCCCGCGAACGATCCAGTGTGCAGTTCGATGAACTGAGCGCCAATGCGCGCCGAGGCCTCGATTTGCCGCGGGTCGGGCGCGATGAACAAGCTCACGTCAATACCGGCGTCATTCATCCGGCGGCGCGTTTCGGTCAGCGCGGAAATTTGCGAGTCAGCGTCGAGTCCGCCTTCCGTTGTCACCTCCTGCCGCCGCTCGGGAACGATGCAAACGATCTCCGGCTTTAACTTTTCCGCGATGGCCACGATCTCCGGCGCATTGGCCATTTCGAGATTGAGCCGTGTGCGAATCGATTCGCGCAGCTTCCAAACATCGCGATCGAGAATGTGCCGGCGGTCTTCGCGCAGATGGGCCGTGATGCCATGCGCGCCGGCCTGTTCGCAAAGGAGCGCGGCGGCCACGGGATCGGGTTCGCCGCGATTCATCCCGCGATACCGCGCTTCGCGCAGAGTGGCGACGTGGTCGATGTTGACACCGAGCTTCAACATCTCACTTCCGTTGCGGCACCGCGGCACGTTTTGGCGCGGGCGGAAAAACTCCGAACGCGGGGAAATTCGTCGAGTCCAGCCAACGCCCGAGCGTGACCAATTCGATCGCGGTCAGTCCGATCGTGGACTTGCGCACCGAAGTCATTTGCGCCGGTGAATTCACGCGCAGTTCAGTGACGGCTTCGCCGAGTTTCGGCGACGCTTCGATGATCCAGCCTTGGAAGGGCGTGTTCGTCCCGGAGAGAGGACGGCTCGAACCAATCTCCGCCAGTTGATAGAATTGGCGCCAGTGCGGCACTCGCATGCTGGTGAGTTCGAAGTCGAACACCGCCATATCACTCCGGCCAACAAAGGCCTGGTAAAGCTGTGGAGGTGCGCTCGTGCCACCCATCGGAGGAAAACAGTTCACCACCAAAAACTCCTGGCCGGCGTCCTTCACGGGACTGAAATGTGGAACCGGGCCGGGAAAGGCGTTCCAGATAATTTCCTGTCCGTTCGTCGTCAGCCTGAGCGGCCCGGAGAAGCCGAGGTGATTTCGACCCAGCAGCAATTCGCGCAGCTTCGGTTCCATTTTCTTGAGCTCGTCACGCGCGCCGGAAAACGGCACAGCGTAGTTGAATTGAAACGGCACGCCGCCGTAGCCCCAACCGATGATTTGATTGGGCGTTGGTTTCAGTTCCAAATAGCGCAACGACGCAAACGATTCGAAAATCGGCGCGAGACCGCGCATAGCGACGAAACTGATCAAAGGTTCATGGATCAGGTTCGTGGGAATTTTCCACGGCTCCGGTTTCCACCCATGCGGTTGGGCAAAGTCGAGGGTTACGTAGGTGCGAACGAAATCAGCCCGGTTGCTCAACGAGAAATGGGCGATGGGCAAATTCTGCAAGTTGGTCAGCGCGGGAAGCCAGCCCTCGAAACGCGCGAGGTTCGCGTCCCCATCGAGCCATGCGCCCGTGGCTTTGGCCGGTCGGCCCATCGACTTGATGTTCGCGAGCACTTCGGTTTCGCGCGCGAACTTTCCGCTGCCCGCGCTCAGCACGAACCATTCGCCCGCACGCACGCCACGGATCACGCCGGGCAGCGCCGTCCTCTTCACTTCAAAACCGGAGTAGCCGCCGAAACTCGCGGTGGCGGGAGCGCCGAGTTTCCAATTGCTCAGCGCTTGCCAAAGGTTCGTTTGCCACAGCCGCGCGCGATCATCCGGGAGTTTCACCGCCAGGAGCAGATCCGGCGTGGCCGTGCAATCGAGATAGGATTCGCGCGCCAACAGATCCTCGATCAGCGGACGGAAGAGATTGGTCTGCGCGGGCGCATTCTGCGGCAGGATGTCTCCCAGCCAAAACGACGGCAGGATGGCGAAGCGAGCCGCAAGCTGTTCTCTCAATGCAGCCGCCGATTTCAAAACCCCCAACTCTTTGAGGTGCCTGGAATCCGGCGCGGCGAAAAGCTGTTCGGTGCCGATAAAATGCGCCCGCAGGATCAACGGATCCAGGTTGCCGGCCCGCCGGCTGGCGTTGCCCGTTTTCATGCTGCACGCGACGAGGACGACGAGCGC
>DATHKK010000870.1:0-5076 GCA_035489355.1 Candidatus Limnocylindria bacterium | reverse complement strand
CTGAGGATTCGCCAGCGTGTCGGTCAAATAATAGCCGGACAAATTCACCGGCACATCGTTGGGATTGTAAAGTTCGAACCAATCCTGGAACAAACCATCGAGGGGATCCGAAAAGCCGCCCGGTCCCGCGTCATCAGCCATCCACTCGTTGATGACCACGGACACGGCCGCGGAAACACCGGCGTTGGTGATCGTGATCGAATCGATCGCGTTGGTGAGATAATTGCCGTCTGCGTCCACGCCCTTCACCTGCACGAGATTCACATTGGCGGGCAACGGAAGCGTCAACCGCCAATCGGTCAGGCTCGTCCAAGTCAGCCCGTATCGAATGCCATTGATCTCGATGTCGCGCACGCTCATCGGCGACGTGCCGGTCAAGACCACACTGCTGTCGGTCGTCGCAAAATCATTTCCGCCATTGTTCGAAATGACGAAGGGCGTCGCCAGCGGCATGACGCTCCGCACGTAAGCCGCGCGTTGCACCAGAAAATTTACCGCCGAAGCCCAGTTTTGGCCGAGCAGCCCAGCGTAATGATTGGCCCAGCGCGTCATGTAAGCCGCGTCGCCCGTGACCGCCGTCAGGTCATAAAGATGATTGTAGTAGCGGCGATTGTTGTCGGGGTTCGCGAAAAGTTTGCTGGTGTTCGGCGAACCGGTGCCCGGGAACGGCGCGTTCACAGCAGCGACAAACGAGAAATCCATGTCCCATAAAAAGGCCATCGCCTTCTGATCTTCCGGCCGGAAGTAAATGATCAGGTTGTGCGAATTGCCGTAGGTGTAAATGTCGTTGCCTCCAATGATCGCGAGAAACGCCCCCGCTCGCAGCCATTCATCCACGTCCATCACGTTCTGGATTTGCGCGTCGAAAGCCGCACCCGTCTGATTCATGGCTTTCGCGAGGCCCATCATCGGATCGTAATTGTCGCGCGCGACGTGGTTCTCCTTGAGAAAGACCCAACGATAGTCATCCGGGTTGTTTCCCAGATCGCGAATGTCGGTGCCGACCACACCGTCCGGCTGTGGCAGCTTGGGCGCCTGCGGATCGCCCGCCACGGAAGTGGTCGTGGGATAGTAAATCAATTCAAGTTTGTACATCTCGCCGGCGCCGCCGTCCTGAAATGCTGAATCCAGGAAATCACCCTCGTACTTCGCGGTCAGCAGCAGGGCCGTGCCGTCCTCGGAACTGCGCGGCGCGAACACCTGCACGATATCGTCGTACATGCAAGGAAGTCCGCGCGCTTTGTTGACGGCGTGCTTGATGAGGATTTCGTCATGCTTTCCGCCGAGACCCGAGTAACCGCCGGAACGGTCCAGCGTGAAACCGCCGTTCACTCCGCGCAGTAAGTGGTCGGCTGGAAGTTTCACGGTGAAGCCCACGCGCGTGGAATCGTTGCGGCCACGCTCGCTCGCCTGAAGGTGCAACGTCGTGTCGTAAAAAACTTCGCGGTCGTCGTAAATCACCGTGACGCCCCACGGCTCATTGCTCATGACATTGGTGGGCGCGTGCATGGAAGCGACGTCGCTCGCGGTCATAAGAAGACGCACATTATGCAGGCGGGCCATGAGCGCCTGATTATTGCCCACTCGATACAACGCGCGCGAATTCGTGCCGGCGGCCGGATACATCGCCGTGGCGCCGAGTCCATCAGTCGCGCGAATGTAGAATTGAACGAGACTCGCGGCGGACTGCGGTGGAATCGTCCCGCGCAACAACAACGATGCAGGCTGATTGCTGATGGTCATGGCCGTGGTCTGCCACGCCCCGCCGTTCACGGAATAGAACAGCTGCGCGCTAGCCACGCCATCCAGATCGGAACTTTCCGCGGAAATAGTCACGGATTCATTGTTCGCCGGCACGATCGGCGTGTGGCGCAAATTGCTGAACGTCGGTCCGGCGTTCGCAATGAAGCGCGAGTTCACCGCGCCCGGAGTGCCGTGCGCTTCTGGAACCTGCAACAAAGTCGTGCGCGTAAGACGATTGAAGTACAGCCGCGTGTTCAGCTTGTTGTTGCCCGCAATCCATTTCGCTTTGAAGGAAATCTCGTACTCATTCCCGTTCACGATCGCCAGGCCATTCGTGAGTGTCGTGCTCGCTTGGTTGTGCCGATGTTCGGTGTCACCCGTGGCCACCAGCCGCAACACTTTGTTCGCCGCGTTCGCTGGATCAACGATGACCTGGCTCTGGCGATGTGTGCCGATGGTGCGCCACGCATTCAATCCAGTTTCGAACGTGCCGTTCTGCAACATCTGCCGGCGCGTGCCGGTGGGATTTTCCAGCACGCTGATGTCGTCGAGCAACACTTCGCCTTCGCCCAACAGACCCATCACAAATTCATTCCACTGGGTCGGGCTGGCGGCTGGCTCCAGCGCGGCGATGCCGCGATAGGCGTAGGTCTGCCATTGCGACGGGCCGCTCTGATCGCTCGCCGCCCAGGCTTCAGGCTTGGAATTGTCTGCCCGCGGATCGCGCAACTCGATACTGGAGCCAGAACCATTCGCGTAGTCAGGCCACGGCCTGCTGTCATGGTAACGGACTTCATCGGCGGGATTTTCGAACGCGTCTTTGAGTTCAATGTGATCGCTGCCGCGCGCGAGGCTGTTGGTGAATGGCCCAACGACGTTCACGCCAGGATATTTTTCCTGCATGAACGTGACATCTTTGGCGACGATCAGATAGCCACCCGCCGGGATCGTTGTCCCGTTGAAATGAAAATCAATTCCATCATCGAGCCGCCAGCCCGTGAGGTCCACGGCGTTGCTGCCGCGGTTGAACAATTCAATCCACGACTCCGGCGATTCGCGCGACGGGAACGACGGTGAGATCAGTCCGACCGCCGTCAGTTCCATCGCGAACGCAATATCGCGGCTGCCTGGCGGCGGGAGGTACTGGTGAAGTTCAACGGCCAGAATATTCGTGCCGACGATCAGGCTGCTCGTGGGAATGGTAATTGGCCCCGCGATCACCGGCACGCCGATGTTGGTCAACGCGCGCGTCGCCGCCACGACGGTGCCCGTAGGCAGGCTGTAGCGAAACACTTCCACCCCGTTCAAATAGAAGATCGCACCATCGTCCGTGAGGTGATTCAGCGTGAGTTGCAAGCCGGCGAGCGAGTTCGTGAACTCGAACGGCGTGCGGAAATAATAGGTCGTGATGCTCTGCGTCGCGGAGCTCGAGATGTTGGTCAGTTGCAGCGTCGTGCCCTTCGGCGCGGGCAGCGTGGTAATGTTCGTGTAGAAAACCGCGCGGCCCGTGGGCCAAAGGCTGTCGTCGTAATCCGCCGCTGTCCACAACGGGCTGATGTTCGTGATGCCCGTCTGATCGTAGCGCCAGCCGTTCGTCATGGTCAGTAACACGTTGGTGAAATAGACCGCCGGGATCGCGGGCAACGGGCGGCCTTGATACAGAATTTCGTTGATGACGATCTCGTCGTGGAACGCGAAAACGTTGGTCGTGCCGGGAGTTGCGAGGCTCGGACGCAACCAGGCGCCGGTCGCGTCGGGATAACGGCCGCGCAGAAAACTCTTGGCCAGCACCGAATCAAAAACATTCGTCTTGCCTGGGCCGTAGAGCACGACTTGATCGCCGGGATCAGCGCCGAACCCAATCGTGGCGCGGTCCAGCACGAGATAGCCGCCGGATGGAATCGTCTGCGCGGGAATCACATACTCGCGATTCGTGGTGCCGAAACGCGCGAGGACAAAATTATCGAGCGCCACGCTCTGCGTGCTGCTGTTGACGATCTCCACCCAGAATTGCGCGTTGGTCACCGAAGACATTTCGTTGAACGCGAGTTGCACCGGCGCGACGGAAGTCTGCGAGGGCGCATTCGTCACCGTGGTGGAATCATCGAGTTGCAGACCGAAGACAATGTCGGTGCTGGCGGCGGCTTGCTGATGGACTTCGACGGCGAGAACGTTCGTGCCGAGCACCAGGCTCGTGGAGGGAATCGCGAATGATCCCTCGTACACCGCGTTGTCCACGCTGCGGCTCGAAAGCGTGGCGCTGTCCACCGCGCCCGTCGGCATGCCGAGGCGCCAGACCTCCGCTCCATTGAGATAAACGATCAGGCCATCGTCCACGACGTGACGCAGCGAGAGCGAGACGTTCGCGAGATTCCCGGTGAAATTGAACGCTGTGCGGAAATAGAAATTGGTCTTTTGCGCGCTGACCGTGAGGCCAGTGCCAATCGCTTCGGGAAGGCAATTGCACGTTTCATCCGCGAGCAAGGCCGGGCCGGAAGCCCACGTGCTGTCGTTGTAATTGGTCGTGCGCCACGCGAGGCCGAGTTCCGCGCCGCTTTGATCGTATCGCCATGTCTGGTTGATCGGCACTAGCGTCCGCATCGTGGTCGTGAGGAGAACGCGCGGCTGGTTCGCGTCGCCGGGAGTTCCTCCCACTCTCGAACTGGCGCGCCAACTGGTCGGCGTCGCGCTGGCTGAATCTTCATCGAACTTTGCCAGCGACGGTCCCGCGCCATCGGGCGCCACCGGCCAATCACCTTCGACCCCGTATTCCACGGCATCGACGACGCGACCGTTGTTGTTCCGCAGCCGGATTTCTTCGCCGCTGTTCGACAGGCGTCCGCTGAACGGGCCGACGACATTCGTGCCGCCGGTGATCGCAGTCATCGTCGCTGGTGAGAGCGCGACCAGCAGATAGCCACGGCCGGGGATCACGGCGCCCTCTGGAAAATCGTAGTCGATGCCGCCGCGAATCGACCAACCACTCAACTCCACATCGACGGCCATCTGATTGCAAAGCTCGACCCACTCCAGCGTCGTCTCGCTGGTTTGCGGGTGATACATTATCTCGTTGAAGACCACGACGCTGTCCGCGCGAACAGCGAGCAACGACGCGACAAGGAACGAAAGCGAAAGAAATTGTTTCATGTTCAAAAACGGCAACGGCTTGCTTCTCATACAAAATGAAGCCGGGGACATTTCCCCGGCTTCCTGAAAACCTGAACC
The DNA here is from genome assembly GCA_035489355.1 of Candidatus Limnocylindria bacterium. GTDB lineage: Bacteria > Verrucomicrobiota > Verrucomicrobiia > Limisphaerales > SIBH01 > JANNGC01. The sequence goes on along the minus strand of DATHKK010000870.1, from coordinate 108 downwards.
CATCCTACGCGACGCCCGTTACGGATATTTGACGCGATAGAATCGCATCGGCTCCGGCGGCGTATTCGCGTCATCAATCTGGAACAGCCCATTCACATCCGCCGCAAT
>DATHKK010000869.1:0-7096 GCA_035489355.1 Candidatus Limnocylindria bacterium | reverse complement strand
GTACAAGCGCGACCTCGAGATCGAAAAGTATTTCATCGGCTACCTGCTGCATCCCTACGTGAGTATGTACACGGGACGCGGCTGTCCGGCGCAGTGTACGTTCTGCCTTTGGCCGCAGACCATCGGTGGGCACAAGTATCGGGTCCGCTCCGCGCAAAATGTCGCCGACGAGATGGCATATATGAAGAAGCTCTTCCCGCAGGTGAAAGAGTTTTTCTTCGATGACGACACGTTCACCGCGAACCTGCCGCGCGCGCGTGAAATCGCCAAAAAGCTCGCGCCGCTCGGCGTCACGTGGAGTTGCAACAGCCGCGCGAACCTCGATTACGACACGATCAGTTTCTTCAAGGATTGTGGACTGCGCCTGTTCCTCGTCGGCTACGAAAGCGGCAACGACGAAACGCTCAAGCGCATCAAGAAGGGCGTTACCACGGACGAAATGCGCAAGTTCACCAAGTCCTGCCACAAGGCGGGCGTGGTGATTCACGGCACGTTCATTCTGGGCTTGCCGGTCGAGACGCAGGAAACGATCGAACAGACGATCAACTTTGCGAAGGAACTCGACGTGTTCTCGCTCCAGGTTTCGCTCGCGGCCCCCTATCCCGGCACGGAGCTTTACGAACAAGCCAGGCTCAACGGTTGGTTCACGAAAAAAGACAAGACTGACCTAGTCGAAGGTGATGGCTTCCAGCAGAGCACGCTCGAATATCCGGGCCTAAGCAAAGACCAGATCTTCGAGTCGCTCGAAGAGTTTTATCACCGCTACTACTTCAACAAATTCGGCAAGCTGCTCATCCCGCGCAAACCGTCGTGGCGCATCTTCAAGTCTATGCTCCAGGATCGCGACGTGTTTGTCCGCCGCAGCCGCGAAGGCATGGAGTTCTTCAAGAGCCTGGCGCAACGCCGAACTGATCTCGCCGCGTCCAAGATGGCAGCAGTCTGAACGGGCGCGACCACGCGCAACCTTCAATACGCTCATCCTGATGTCGCGGTAATTTCATCGCGCGTGGAAGAATTTGCGTTTACAGGCTCGCGGGATCGGATTTAGAAAGTCCGCGTTCTGGGCCACTCCCGGCGTGCGATGAGATTATTCGCCCTCACATCCAGCCTGTGCATTGCGTTTGCTGAAAGGGCTGGTTGTCGTCATCCATCGCGGCGTGGTCCGGCGGGTCGCACGGCCTTCACGCTCATCGAATTGCTGGTAGTCATCGCCATCATTGCCATCCTCGCCTCGCTGCTGTTGCCAGCGCTCGCGCGCGCCAAGGAGAGGGCCAAACGCACTGCCTGCCTCAGCAACTTCAAACAACTTGGTCTGGGCAGTCTGCTTTACGCCGAGGACAGTGAAGGCGCGCTGACCGGCTGCACGAATTACGCGGAGGACGATCTGAACTGGCTTTATCCCACTTACGTCGCGGCGACCAAGGTCTTCACGTGCGCGAGCACGAGGAACTTTATTCGCGATGATGTGAAGGACGCCTCCGGAAAATTGGTGGATCTCAAAGACTTCGCGGTGAGCAAGACGAACCCGGGGCACAGCTACGAACAGTTTGGCTTTTGGCTGGACCCGCCGCCCAAGGGCACGCGTAAAACCGAAGCGTTGGTTGGAACGCGTCCCAAAAAGACTTTTGCGTTCGGACTGAAGGGCATAGTCCCTGGACCGTCCGGGACCTGGCTCATGGTAGATGCCGATGATCTGAGACCTTCCCCGCCGGTGAACTACAACGATTACCCGGACTCGATCAACAACCACGGCGCCGAGGGATCGCAGGCCATATTCGCCGACGGTCACGCCGAATGGATTCCGCGCAGCCAATACGTTCGCACTTACGAGATTTCTCAGGATGAAGGACGGAACACGCCGTGACTCACCTGACTTTTGCAACCAGAAGGCCGATGACGAAATCCCAAAATTCAAATCCCAAAATTCAAGTAAACCTTAAACTTCAAACCCCAACCGCGACGACGCAGTCCGCAGCCCTTTGGAATTTGAGAGCGTGGAATTTGTTTGGGATTGGGGATTTGGAATTTGGGATTTCTCTGCCGCGCGTGGCGATTGTTTGCTGCTTATCTCTTGCCGTTGCGTGCCTATCCACCGGCTGCGGAAAGAATGTCGCCGAAGATGCCGGCGATTCCGACGCGAACGCCTACCTCTGTCGCGAATGCAAAGCGAAATTTTTTACCGAGCGCGCCGTGTTTGCCGCGCACTGTCCGGCGTGCCGCAGCGCCGACCTCGCGCCAGTCATCGGATTTTTGTGCGACAAAGATGGCCATACCACCATTACGCCGCGCGAGCGCGACTCCATCGAGTGCGAGAAATGTCAGGCCAGGTTGGTGCAAATCCGGTTGCCCCACGAGAAGGAACTGCGCGCGTGGGGCGCGGAAAAGAAAAACAAAGCGGACGTGATTCCTTGAGCGCCGGAATTTTCGGTGCTCTCTCGACGCGTTCGCGCGCAGTGACGTGTGTGTGGTGTGCCATGAAAAACTCATCGAAACTCCTTCTGGCGGTGCTGGGCAGCGCCGTTCTTGGCACCGGCAGCGCGCGCGCCCAAATCCTCTACTCAGACACCTTCGACACGGACACTTCGGCCGCGTGGCTGGTGTTCAACGGCGCACTCACCGGCCCGCCGGATTTCACCGCGCAATTTTTCTTCGACTACAGCATCCACGGCATTCCGCCCGCGCCGAACAGCACGGGCGGCACGACGCGCGGCTTGAAACTCACCGTGAACAAAGACGACACGGCGGCCGAGGCCGCGGTGAGTGTTTATCCCGCGAGCCAGAGTTTCAGCGGCAACTACGCGCTGAAGTTCGACTTGTGGATGGGCTACAACGGCCCGGCGTTCGGCGGCAGCGGCTCGACCGAGTTCGCGACCTTTGGGTTGAATCACACGGTGAGCGAAGTCAATTGGACGCTTGGCCCCGGCAGCGATGGCGTGTGGTTCACCGTCTGCGGCGAAGGCGGCGCGGCGCGCGACTTTCGGGCGTACGTGGGCGAGCCGGGTGTGACACCCATCGAACTGCAAGGCGTGGATGCCGGCTTTCTCGACCGCGACGGCGATGGCATCCGCGAAGTCGAGACCGAGCCGGACGCGGGCAGCGTGTTGGATTACATCTTTTCGACGCCGCCCTTCGAGACGCGCGGCGCCCCCGGCAAACGCTGGGTGCAGGTAGAAGTGCGCCAGAACGCCGGCCTCGTCACGTGGCTGATGAACGGCTTCGTCATCGCCGAGCACAGCAATCTGAACAACTTCACCGCTGGCGACATTATGCTCGGCAATATGGACATCTTCTCGTCCATCGCCGATCCAAAGGCCGAGAACTTCGTCATCTACGACAACGTGCGCGTGGAAAATCTGCCCGCGACGCCCTTGCCCGTCGTCAGCATTACTGCGACCGACGACGCGGCCGCGGAATCCGGCGGCGACACGGGTTCCTTCACTGTCACGCGCACTGGCGACACCAGCGCCGCGCTCACGGTAAATTTTCTGATCACTGGCACCGCTTCCAACGGCGTCGATTACATCGCGCTGCCCACCAGTGTGACTCTCGCTACGGACGTGTCGTCCACGAATTTCGCACTCACGCCAATCGATGATCCCATTGGCGAAGGCATCGAGTCGATCACGGTATCGATCCTCGGCACGCCACTTTCGTTCGAAGTGCGCGAGAACATCGCCGCAACGGTCCAACTCGCCGATGACGCCGACAAGCCACTCGCGACCGTCGCGACCACGCGTCCCGCCGCCTATGAATCAATTCCCGATCGCAAAGGACAATTCACCGTGCGCCTGTCGAACCCGAACTCGACGGATACGACCGTCCTTTATGCACTGGCCGGCACTGCGACGAACGGCGTGGATTACGTGACCTTGCCCGGCTCCGTGATTCTCCCGGCCGCCATCACCAACGCGCTGCTCGACGTGGTCGCAATCAACAATGGGCTGCTCGACACCAATCGCACGGTCATCATCACGCTCCTGAGCAATGCGCTTTACACCGTCGGCGCGCCGAGCAACGCAACCGTCACCATCCGCAACGACGACTTGCCGCTCGCGACCACCGTCTTCACCGACAACTTCGACACCGACTCATCGCCGAATTGGCTCATCAACAAAGCGGACGCCAATACCTCGGCATCGTTCGGCTACAATTATTCCATCGATGGCGTGCCGCCCGCGCCAACTTCCACCAACACCACGCTGGGATTGAAACTCTTCACGAGCGCAGGACTTTTCACGGGACTGAGTGTGTCGCCGGCGGGACAAAGTTTCACCGGCGATTACCGGGTGCGCTTTGACATGTGGGTCAATTACAACGGTCCATTGAACGGTGGCGGCGCGGGTTCCACCGAGGCCCTCACTTTCGGCGTGGGCACGACGGGCATCTCCACGCAATGGCCTGCTGCGACCATCGACTCGGTGATGTTTGCGGTCACGGGCGACGGCGGTTCCGCCACCGACTACCGGGCCTACGTCCCGGATGTTTTGCTGGGCGTTGCTTCAGGCGCCTATGCCGCCGGAACGCAATCCACCGCCCGCAACAACAGCGATCCTTACTACGCAGAATTCGGCCGTGAGACCGCGCCCGCCGCGCAAATCTCCAGCCACTCGGCGCAAGCCGGCGTCAGTCTCGTCGGCTGCGCGGGAATGGCGTGGCACGACATCGTCGTAATCAAACAGGGCACAAACGTCACCTGGATTATGGACGGCACGCGCATCGCGACGGTCAACACGACAACGTTCACTCTCTCCAGCAACATTTTCCTCGGCTACTTCGACACCGCCAACGGTCTGCCGGACAATCCGGCCATGTGCTTCGCGCTGGTGGACAATCTTCGCGTCGAGACTTTCGTTACCGTGACACGGCCCACGCTCGGGAGCATTCGCTACAATGCGGGCGCCATCGAATTTGATTTCACCGGACAAGCGGCCGATGCAGCGAGCGCGTTCACGCTTGTCGGCTCGGGAATTGTCACCGGGCCTTACAATCCCGTGACGGGCGCATCAATCGCCGCGCTCGGCGGCGGACAGTTCCGCGCCAGCGCCCCTGCCCCGGCCAGCGCGCAGTTTTATCAGATCCGGCGTTAACCCCCATGCCTTTCGGGACTTCGATACTCTTGTCCCGAAGGGACATGGTGAAAATTGCCCAGCGTTTCAACGCCGGGTGGTGTGTTGCAAAACACCGAGTCCCGGAGGGACGAAAGAGAATCGGTTTGGGAGTTGGATTCTGCCGTCCCTCCGGGACTCATCCCCGTTTCCCTCTACCCAGCGTTGAAACGCTGGGCTATGGACGGATGTCCCTGCGCGGGGTAAACGTCTCAGGCAAAACACGAACGAGGCAGATTCGCCCCACCGCGGAGGTTTCGTCGTCATTTTCACTTTTTTGCACGCGGCACGACGAGCAGATAAATGTAAACCGCCAACGCGGTGAGTAATCCAATCCCGCCCAGACATAGAACGAATGGCCTTCGCGGAACGAGGTTCAGATCGATGAGCAGATAACTTCCCAGTGCCACACCGCTCAACGCGCCGACGAGCATGCGCCAGCGCGAGCGCCAGGGACCGAGCACGAGAAAGAGCAACACCGCGGCGAGATAAACGCTTACGTCAATCACGACCTGCGGGTCGGTGCGCTGCTTCTGCGCGTTTTGGTAAAGCCCGCCGAGAAGATGAAGGATAGCCAGCACTTCGAGCAGCCGGCTGCCGCGGCGCAAATCGAGGCTCTTCGAGCTTTCCGTGAAAAGCATGAGCGCGAGAAACAGCAGGCCGTTCAACGCGATCGACAGAAATTCCTGTCGGCTTTGGTTGAAGAACGGAGAGAACGTTTCGTTCAGTCCCAACATCGCAAGGGTCGGACCGGAAGCAGCCATGACATCGAGCGCCCCGGCGAGGACAAGCAAAGCCACGAGATGGAACGGCAAGGCCCAGCGAACACGGCCTGCTTTCTCGAAGGTCAGGGCGATTCCCGAAAAACCGGTCAGCGGCAGAAGCCACAGCGCCATGATCTCAGGTTTTCGATCGAGCCAGTTCAGTTGCAGGAGAACGCTTACGTAACTCAGCGCACCGAGCACGCAAGCCGTCCACGCAAAACCCGTCATGCGCAAGCGCGCCAGGGCGAAAAGCGAAAAGCCAAAACCGGTAAGGCACGCCGCGAGCACCTGCTGGTTCGTGAAGGCGCCGAACAGTTGATCCACGCGCGGCGCGGTGACAGGGAACAGATGAAATTCAGCCAGCAATGCCAGCGTGGTTGGCACCAGGGAAAGAACGGCTCCAGCGAGGAATGCTGCCGAAGCCAGCGCTTCCTTGCGCCACTCCGCCAGCAGGCCGACCGCGATGAGCGCCGCCGTTCCGGACAACGGCAGCATCCAGCGCGAGACCGGCGGCAGTTCATCGCGCACGAGCCAGACGAGAAGGCCCGCGGCGACCACGACCAGCCACGTGCTGGTGTAGAGCAACGTTTGCGCGAGCGTCAGCCGGCGCGCATCGATGAGCCAATGATCTTCATCCGCGAGGATACGGCGATGCACGACTTGGAGCCGATCTTTCTCGTCGGACGAAATCATTCCCTGGTGCTCCCAGTTGATGAGGTCGTTCGAGTATTCGCTGATGCGGCGGCGCAAAATGTCTCCGTAGAGCGCGGGCCGAAGACGCACGGGTTCGCCAGCCAGAAAACGTCCAAGGTCGAGGGAAAGTTCTTCCGCAGTCGGACGGCTTTTGGGGTCCAACGCGAAGCAGGCGAGGCAAATCGCTTGCAAGTCCGCTGGCACGCCGACCGCGACGTCGCGCAGGAATGGCGGTGTCGCAGAGCGGATCGCTTCAAGCACTTCATGCGGATTGCTGCCGGCAAAGGGAACCGTGCCCGTGAGCACTTTGAACATAAGACTGCCGTAGGAAAAAATATCAGAAGCGGCGGTGAGCGGTTTGCTACTGGCTTGCTCGGGTGACGCGTAGAGCGGCGTGCCTTCGAATTGACTGCTGGATCGATTGGCTTCGGTGAACGAAATCGCCAGGCCGAAATCCAAAACAACGGGCTTCATCGCGGGAGTGAGCAGCACGTTTCCCGGTTTGAGATCGCGATGAATGATGCCGCGGCGGTG
>DATHKK010000868.1:0-2895 GCA_035489355.1 Candidatus Limnocylindria bacterium | reverse complement strand
CTGTCTCGCCCGGGAACCCGAGGATGAACGTGGTGCGCAGCGCGATGCCGGGAATGCCAGCCCGAATCTTCGCGACCAGATCGACGATGTATTGCTGCGAGGTTTCGCGACGCATCCGTTCCAGCATGTTCTCGTGAATGTGCTGCAACGGCATGTCCACGTAGCGCGCGACCTTCGGACATTCCGCGATGGTGCGAATCAATTCGTCAGTCCAGTGCGCCGGATGCGTGTAGAGCAGGCGAATCCAGAAATCTCCTTCGATGGAATTCAATTCACGAAGCAGCGTGGCCAGTGTCGTCGCGTCCGCCGGAAGTGATTTCGCCGCCGCGGAAAATTTTTCTGGCGACGAGATGGCGCGACTGTGGTTCGTGCGCAGGTCGAGTCCGTAATAAGTGGAGTCCTGCGAGATCAGATTGATCTCCTTCACGCCATCCGCCACGAGTTGGCGAACTTCCTGGACCACGTCGGATTGCTGTCGCGAACGGTGCGAGCCGCGCATCCGCGGGATGATGCAAAAGCTGCACGGATGATTGCAGCCCTCGGCAATCTTCACATAAGCAAAATGCTTCGGCGTGAGACGAAAACGCGGTGTGTTGAAGTCGGGAATGAAGTTGGGGCGTAAGTTGACATCGACCAACGTGCCCCCGGCATCTGGCCGGGCCTGGCGCTGACCCGGCCAGATGCCGGGGGCACGTTGGTCGTGTTCATGCACATGCGGAAGATTCTTATCCAACTCCGCCACGCGTGACTTGACGTTGGACTTTGGACTTCGAACTTTCGTGTTTCCCGTACGCAATTTCTCGCCGCGATTCGCCAGCGCGCGCTGCACGATGTCGCTGACTTGCGCCACCTGATCGATACCCATGAACGCATCCACTTCCGGTAACAGCTTGGGCAACTCGTCGCGAAAACGTTGCGGCAAACAGCCGGACACGATGAGCGCCTGCCCGCGATTGTTCACTTCGCGAACCTCGTTCGAGTCGAGAATGGCATCGACGCTTTCCTCCTGCGCCGAGTCGATGAACGAGCAGGTGTTCACGATCACGGCGTCGGCGCTGGCCGCGTCATTCGTGATTTCCACGCCGCCCTTCAACAAGGAGCCAAGCATGATTTCGGCATCGACCAGATTCTTGGCGCAGCCGAGCGAAATCACACCGACGCGGAGCGGGCGTTGTTCAGTTGGTTTGCTCATTCAAGGGCGCAGAAGCTACGTCAAAACGTTCCGAGCGCAACGGGGAAACAAAGGCCGAAACGTTCCGCTCACGGCGCGCGCCGCGGAGCATTGGTCGGCAGCGGCAGGATTTCACCGCCGGTCTCGGCAGGCTGATACATTCCCGAGCCGAGGTTCTTCAACGGGTCGGACGCTTTGCGATTCTTGAAGGCGCGATAAGACGCCTGCGCCACGAGTGCAATCAAGGCCAGGGCGATGACGGTGCCCGCGATGCCCCAATTGAGCCGCGACAAGAGCAGCATGATCGAATCAACGCCGCCTTTTTTGCGCGAAGGAACGATGGCTTCATCCGCAAATTTTTTCGTGGTCGCCAATTCCTCGTCGAGTTGGGCGGTGAGCTTCGCGGCATCGAGCTTAAGCAAATTGGCGTAGGTGCGGACCGACCCGCGCAGATAAACCGTGGCGGAAAAATAATCGTAGTCGCCTTTGTCCAGCGCGCGGATTTGATCCGTCTTGAGCTTGGTGGACTCGGCGACCTGATGGACATCGAGTTTCATCGCCTCGCGGCCCTGGCGCAATTGTTCGGCGACTGTAGGCATCCGGCCCAAAGAAGTAACGGAGCGCGTTGCACGCTGGCAATCACGGAAACGGGGCGCACGGTGTCGGGATTTCGAATCGCTGGCATTCGCTCTGGACTGATCGTATTTCAAAATCTCGCCGGCCCTGACTTGCGCGTATCGATTCTTGCGCTATGGATAGCGGGCCAAAAGGAGGCAAATGATTATGAACGAAATGACACTCAAGAAAACTGCCCTGCTCACACTCGCTTGCATCGGACTCGCCTGGGCGTCGAACGCGCGCGCCGCTCACGCCGCCGAGTTTCTGGATCCGTTGGCGGCCGAGGTGGCGGTGCGCCTGGAAAATCCTGATCTCACGGCGCCGGAACAACGCGCGCTGAATTCAGCCGCGAAAACTTTGAACCGCAATACCAAGACACTGGCGGCGGACCTGGGCGTTCTGTCCTCGGCCGCGAAGACGCTCAGCAAAACTTTTCCCGATGACGAGCCGCTGGCCGCGCTCGGGAACGATGCGATGAACAATTACGTCAACGAGGCGCAGAACCAATTACTTGAGGTGGCCAGCCGCTCGGGCACCAATGAAGTGCCGCGGGCCTTGTCTAACTCGATCGCCAAAGCGGAGGCCGCGCTTGTGGCCGCCAGTGACACGGAACTCACCGTGTCCGCGCGCGCCCGCGCCGCGGCCAAGGCACTGGCTGCGGTTCAAGCAGCGAACCGCCTCTCCGCCCGCATTTTCAAAGCGCCGCTTTCCCTCGATGGCACGGAGATCACACTCGATGGGCGCGAATCAGATCGCGACTCGTTCGACGGTACGCTGAATTCCGACGGCAATTACACGATCGCTGACAACGGCGAAGGCGAGGAAACCGGCAACTGGAGTTATGAGCGCACGACCGCGACGACGGGTGTGATAACGCTGAATCCCACCGTGGGCGACGTGCGTGCGCTGGAGCTGAAATTCGCGAAGAGCACGAAGGGAACGTTCACCGGACAGGACAACAGCGGAGAGAACGTTCGCGGCACATTTACCATCACGCCCATTCTTTGAACAACCTGCCACTGTCTTGGGCCGTCACTGCCAAGCCAGAGTGACGGCCCTTGTCTTAACCGGGAACAATCGCGCCATGCGGCAAAGGGGCCGCTAAT
>DATHKK010000867.1:0-5325 GCA_035489355.1 Candidatus Limnocylindria bacterium | reverse complement strand
CGTCTGCTTCTCCGCCCGTGCGCGCCGCGAAAAGAAAAGCGCCATTGGTGATGCCGGCGAAATTCGTCGCGTAGCCGACAATGGTATTGCCGTCGTAAGTGAACGTGGCCTTGCCGCTCGGGTCCACCGTGGCCTCGGCGCTGACAAACACTTGCTTGGTCAGGTAATTCCCGCTGGCGTTGGCATCGCGATCGATGTGCTGAAAGGCCACCCGAGTGCCGAGCCATTTGATTTCGATGCCGGTGTCGGGACCCGCGCCGCCGTCGTAAACGTCGATGTTGAAGCTCCAGCCCGTGGGCCAGCCTTCTTCCGCGGTGAAAGTGCCGCAACCGCCGAGGGGCAGTTCCGCCGATGATGCCCAATTCAAACCGTAGCCATCGGCATGGCCCGCCAGCGGCCCGCCGATTCGGGATTGCCAGCGCGCGACGAGGCGATCCAGCACGGTGCCGCCCGTGAGGTTCGAGATATACCATGTGCCGCAGGCGCCGGATTGTGCGTCGTCCGTGAGGTGGAGAATTCCATCCGTGCCCGTCGGTCCGCCATTGGTGGCTGTGCCCATGAGGAGCGTCCCGGCGGGAAGGCCGGAATTGAAATCAGCGCAGAAAGGTCCGAAGCCATTGATGAAGGTCGCAAACGCAGGCGACAAGATGCTGGCGTCCTGAGCGGTGATTCCTGAAACCGCAACGGTGTAATAAGTGTTGGGAACGAGCGTGCTGCCCAACGCCAACTTCACGACGCTTTGGTTTTCGCCATAAGACTGCGCCAGAATCGGAATCGAACCGCCCGTATTGGTCAGAACGTAACCGGTCGTGCCGCTGTTCAAAACGACTGGCTTCACAAACGTCACAAAAACGTTCGTCAAACTGCCGCGGCTGGAAACGTTGGCCAGGACCGGGGACTCAACCACCGTCAGAATGGCGCTTGCGCTCAACGCGCCGCCGAGGGAGTTGCTCACCGTTACCGAGTAAGCCGTGCCGCTGTTTCCCAGACCAAAGACCGGCGTAGTGTGGGAAGAACCGATCGATCCCGCGATCAAAACGTTGTTCGAGTACCATTGATACGTGTAGGGCGGAGTGCCATCGGCGCGCACCGTAAACGTCGCGGTCTGGCCGACGAAGTTGGTGCGGCTTTGCGGCTGTTGCGCCACGGTGGCGGGACCGTTGGTAAACGGAATGCCGAAGAGTTGAATCTCGGCGATCTGCATGCTGTTGGCGGTCGTGGCATTACGAATCGTCGTCATGAGGACGCGGTAAGTGTTGAACGCGGGCGAATTATTCGCGAACGATATGGCTGGTCCCTGCGTGACTCGGCCCGGGTCCGTGGCCAAGCCGCTCGGGCCGCTGTAGAGCTGCGTCCACGTCGCGCCGCCCGCCGCGGTAGTCGGGTCGCTGGCGGTGGTCCCCTCGATGGAAATCGTCAGTGGATCGCGTTCAGGAGCATCGTTCGCGGTCACAAGCCGGAAGCTGCTGACCAAGACCGAACCCGTGGACTGAACGATGACACCGATGTTGGTCTTGGCGAAATTGAGATATTTCGTCCCGGTCAAACCATCCAGCACTTTGCCCGGCGGCTCGCCCTCCGGGTGATTGTTGACGTTCGCAACCGTGCCCACCGTGGATATCTGACTGGCCGCGCCGCCGGGCACTGCGCCGACGCCGATGATTGGGCTGTTCGAAAGCGTCACGCTTACTTGGGCTTGCGCCGTGACCGTGAAAGCGGCGAGCGCCAGCACCAAGCAGCATCTCCCTTTTAGAACGGCATGACAGTTGAGAGTGAACCCGGACAGACCGGCGATAATTGAAGACCCGACGGATGTTTTCATAAATGCCCCACGCAATTAGATCAAGTTTGGTTTTGGTTCCCAGCCCGCTCCTCCTGTCACTGACGAACTCCACACACGACGCAACGACAACGAAAAAAGCTGAGGGTGCCAGTGAAACGCAGTTTTTTTTTTTGACAAGTGGAAAATATCGAAGTCACGAAAATTTTACCGTGTTTCGCAAACGCCTGGCCACAACACGTCTCCCGGGATCGTTGCGCATCGTTTCCGCCGTAACGAATCCGCCAAGTCCCGCGGGGGATTTCGATCAGGAGTTAGAAATGTCGAAACGGTATTGAAGAAGTGGTCGGAGCGACAGGATTTGAACCTGCGACGTCTTGGTCCCAAACCAAGTGCTCTACCAGGCTGAGCTACGCTCCGAACCAGGGGCGGGATCAATCACACAATCCGGGCGCAGGCGCAACGACCATTTAAGAAAAGATGAGGCGCCCGCGCACAGGCAACACGCCGGTTCACCGTCATCCATGAAATTCGGCGCGCGCCACAGTCCAGACGGCGATCCGTTTTGCGCCTGCCTTCAGCAGTAACTTCGCGCACGCGCTGGTCGTGGCGCCCGTGGTGAAGACGTCGTCGATCAACACGAGACGCGTTCCCTTGATTCCCTCTTTCTGACGCAGCGCAAAAGCGCTTCGCATGTTCTCCGCGCGCTGCTTGCGAGAAAGACGAGTCTGGCTCGGCGTCGGCAGCCGGCGCCTCAGAGCGCGTGAGTTGACCGGCACGCCCAGCGCCAGACCGAGACGGAGGGCAAGACGCTCGGCTTGGTTGAAACCACGCTCGCGCTCCTTGGTCGCGAAGAGTGGCACGGGAATCAGCGCATCGCACGGTTGCTCCTGGAACCATTCGCGCGCGCCGCGCACGAACAATTCCGTGAGAAATTCTTCGAACCAGAGATGGCCGTCGTATTTGTAATGATGGATGGCGTCGAGCACCGGGCCGCGCGCAGCCACGGACGATCGCGCCGAAGTGAAATGCAGTTCCATCTCGCGACAGTTGCTGCACTCGAACGCGCCGGTGATCTCTCCTTCGAAGGGCAAGCCGCAGCGGTCGCAAAAAGGCGATTCGATGAACCGCACTTCTTCGCGGCACGCCCCACACACGTATCCCTGATTTTGGGTCGCGCGCTGCCCGCGGCACAGCTGGCACACATCGGGATAAATGAAGCTCAGCGCGGCATCAGCCCAGGGCTGGAGCTTGGTTGGTAGCATCAGTGACATTGGTTTTCGATCGGTGGCTGTCCGCAGGACAAATGGAAATGACGGTCACCGCCACGAGCAGCGAAAGAGTCGCGGCCCCAAAAAACAGCACTGTTCCGCTTCGCTGCATCGCGCGCGCACAGTAGAAATCGCCCGCCGCGATGCCAAGAGATTATCTTTTGCGCCGCTGATTTCCGCGTGCTACATAAGCCGCGCGTCCAATGCCGCTGACTGAACAGTTCGATCCGAGTACCGAAGCCGCGCCCCTGCCCGGACCTTTTGGACGCTTCTATTTGCAGGAACTGATCAACCGCGGCGGCATGGCGGAGATTTGGCTGGCCACGGACCAGCAGAACAAGGCGTTCGCGCTGAGGCGCATGCAGAAGACCGGGACGTTTGACTTCACGAGCAAGAAACGCTTTCTGCGCGGCTGCGAAATTCTTTCCCAAATTCATCATCATGAGCTGGTCATTGGCTACATCGAGCATGGCAAGATCGAGGGCACGCCTTACCTGCTGATGGATTACGTGGAAGGCGAGAACTTGAAGATTCTTCAAGCGCGTGCGGACGAATCACTGGGCGATCACGTCGGAAACATTCTCATCGACATGGCGCTGGCGCTGGAGCACGTGCATGACAGCGGGTTCATGCACCTCGATTTCAAACCAGAGAACGTGATGGTGAGCCGCAACGTCAATGTGCGGCTGATCGATTTCGATCTGGCCCGGCCCATTCCGAAGGCGGCGCTCCGGTTGTCGAAGATGCCGGGCACGCCGAGCTACATGGCGCCGGAGCAATTGAAACGCAGTGGCATCGATCATCGCGTGGATATTTTTGCCTTTGGCGTGACCGCGTACGAATTGCTCACGGGCAGCAAGCCGTTCCCCGGTGAAACGCCGGAGGAAGTTTTGCGGCAGCAACTCGACATGCACTTCCTCAAACCGCCGCGCGAAGTGAATCCTCAGATTCCGCCCGCTTTGGAGCGAACGGTTTTGAAATGCCTGGAACGCGATCCCAACAAACGTCACCCGATCATGAGCACGCTGGTGTTGGAATTGAAATCAGCGCTCTATGTCTAACGTGCCGCCAGCATCTGCTGGCCTCCATCAAGCCTTCGCACTCAACAACCGCTCCACGATGTTCTCCACATTCACGCCTTCCGCTTCCGCGCGGTAATTGACGAGAATGCGATGGCGCAACACCGGCACGGCGAGCGTGCGAATATCTTCGGGGGTGACGTGCGCTCGGCCTTGCAGCAGCGCCCGCGCCTTCGCGCCAAGCACCAGGTTCTGCGCCGCGCGCGTGCCGGCGCCCCAACTCACAAAGTGATTCACGAAATCCGGCGCACCTTTCTGATTCGGACGCGATGATGCCGCGAGCTTCACGGCCATGCGGACCACGTCCTCGGCAATCGGCACCTTGCGCACCACGTCGTGAAAACGCAGTACGTCTTCGCCGGTGAAGATCGCTTCAATCTGCTCGTTCGAGCGCGATGTCGTCTGTTTCACCACCGCCACTTCGTCTTCTTCCGGCAAATAATTGATCATCACGTTGAACATGAACCGGTCGAGCTGCGCTTCGGGCAACGGATACGTGCCTTCCATCTCGATCGGGTTCTGCGTGGCGAGCACGAAAAACGGTTCGGTGAGTGGGTAGCGAATTCCCGCCGCCGTCACTTGATGCTCCTGCATCGCTTCAAGCAACGCCGCCTGCGTCTTGGGCGGCGTGCGGTTGATCTCGTCCGCGAGCAGCATATTCGCGAAGATCGGTCCCTTCACAAATTGCATCGAACGCACACCGTTTTCGGCCTGCTGAAGAATCTCCGTGCCGATGATGTCCGCGGGCATCAAGTCCGGCGTGAACTGGATGCGCGCGAACTTGAGATGGAATATCTGCGCGATGGATTTCACCAGCAACGTCTTCGCGAGCCCCGGCGCGCCGGTAATGAGGCAATGCCCGCCGGCCAGCAGCGCGATGAGTATCTCTTCGATGACCTCTCGCTGGCCGACGATGACCTTGGCCAGCTCGCTCTGAATGCGCGCGCGGCTGCTGGTGAGTTGTTCGACCGCCTTTTGTTCGTCGGCGTAAGTATCAGTTGTTGCGAATGCCATAAGCTTATTGACGCAGGACAGACTCAAAATGGCGAGTCGTTCATGAAGATTTTACACGTAGGCGTTCTTTAATCGCGAGGAGCTGTGCGATGGCAATTTTGTCCTGAGTTCGATTGATGGCCTGCTTCGCACGAATCAAAGCGTCAATACTCAACACGCGGAAACGGCCGGAAGGAAGATC
>DATHKK010000866.1:0-4507 GCA_035489355.1 Candidatus Limnocylindria bacterium | reverse complement strand
CGCCATTGCCGGTGCAGTTCTGGGCGGGTGCAGCCTGCGTGGCGGCGAAGGATCAATCCTCGGCGTGATCATCGGCACGGCCGTTATGCGCGTGCTCTACAACTCGATAAACATTCTGCGCATTCCGACCCACTGGGAGTTCGCCATCATCGGCGGAGTGATTCTTTCGGGCGTGATTGTGGATGAGTTGGTGAAACGCGTTGCAGCGAAACGGAGAGCGGCGCGGTGAATAGCGCAGCTATTCTTCCCTCGCGAGCTTGCGCGCCCGTTCGAGCGAACTTTCGGCGCGACGATCGAGTTCGTTGCTCACCGTCCAGTGATAACGCCAAATGAGATTGTTCGTTTGCGTCGAGTAAGGATCGACAAGCAGAAGCGTGCGTTGAAAATCATCCAACAACTGCTTGTTGGAAAGTTTACCCGTGTATTGAGGGACCTCCATGACCAACTTGTCGAAGAGTCGCCGCGCTTCGTTGGTTTCGTTGCGCGTTTGCAGAAGAATCAACGCCTCGCGAATTTCGACGTGTTTGGATTGCTTGAGGCCGATCTGGCGCAGGACCATGACACTGCAAAAGATCAGGAGCAGGAAAAACAGCAGGACGAACCGATACTGGCGCACGAAACGCATGAGAGTCTTTACGAGACGCGCTCCCGAGCGGCAACCTTCAATTGAGGGGAGCGTGGCTTTCCCGAGCCGCAGCACGTCCAAATAATTATTGCCGCTGCGGCTCGGGAGAGCCGCGCTCCGTGTTGCATCTTGAAAAATGCGACATGGAAGTTGAAGAACGCAGCGGTTCGATGTTCGCTGTGGGCTGTTGAGTATCCGGCTTTCAGTCCTGTGTTTGCTGCTCGGCATGAATTGCTCGAGCCACGCGGAAACC
Organism: Candidatus Limnocylindria bacterium; assembly: GCA_035489355.1. Lineage (GTDB taxonomy): Bacteria > Verrucomicrobiota > Verrucomicrobiia > Limisphaerales > SIBH01 > JANNGC01. The sequence goes on along the minus strand of DATHKK010000866.1, from coordinate 3,629 downwards.
AACGTGCCGGTGCGCGCGCTGGGTGACGGACTTTTCCAAGTCGGCCTCGTCCAATTGGACAAAAACTCCCGCGTCGCAAGCTTTCCTGCCGTCATGAATATGCGCGAGGAAATCACCGAATACATCGTCGTTCACAAAACCGGCAAGACGCACGAGAGCATTTTTCGCACAGACGCGCGGCCCCAGGATGTTCATGTCGCCATGCTGCTGCTGGGCGTGAAGCCCGTGATGACCAACATGTTCGGGGCCGATGGCAAAGGATTTCCGTCCGGCGACAAAGTTTTCGTGAAGGTGAGTTGGATCAACAACGGCACGCGGATCGAATACGCTACGGAAGATCTGGTGTTGAATCGCCAAACCAAAGAGCCGATGGCGCGCGGCGAATGGATTTACAACGAATCGAACTTCTCGGAAGGCGCGTTCACGGCGCAGCGCGATGGCTCGATTATTTCAACACACATTGATCCGGACGCGCTGATCAATAATCCTCGACCGGGACGCGAGAATGATGATCTGTTCGCGCCGAACACGGGAAAGCTGCCGGCCATCGGCACGCCGGTGGAGATCACAATTCGACTGGCGCGTGAGAAATGAACGACGCAGTCGAGGAAGGAGTCTGAGATTGAATATGAAAATTCTTGGAGTGTTGGCCTGTTCGGTTCTCGCCGTGGGCGGCGCGCTGGCCGCGGATACGAAACCATTGCGCCAGACCGATGAATCCTTCCGCCACGAAGTGCAGCGCGCCATCGAGAAAGGAAATGATTTCCTGAAGTCCGCGCAGAACAGCAATGGCTGGTGGTCCACCGCGGATCATCCGAGCGTCACCGCGCTGGCGCTGTCGGCGATATTGGGTGAACCGGGCCAGCGGCTGAAAAATTCGCCCGAAGTGAAGAAGGGTTACGTCTTCGTGCTGAGTTGTGCCAAGCCGGACGGCGGCATCTACGTGACGAACCTCGCAAATTACAACACTTCCATCTGCATGATGGGCCTGCTCGCAGCGCGCGAACCGAAGTACGACGCCGTGTTGCGCAAAGCGCGCTCGTTCGTCGCGGGCATGCAGGCAGATCGGGGCGAGCCGGGCAGGATGGACACGCCGTGGGACGGAGGCATCGGTTACAGTCACGACGCGGGGCGTTCGGACATGAACAACACGCTCACCGCGCTCGAAGCGCTTTACTACTCGAAGCATTTGATCTCGGACAAAAATGTCGCCGATGCGAAGGATCTGAACTGGGCCGCGGCGATTCAGTTCATCCAGAATTGCCAAAATCTGCCGGGCGTGAACAACCAGGACTGGGTTTCCACCGATGCGCGCGACCGCGGCGGCTTCGTTTACGATCCTGACAGCAGCAAAGCTGGCGGCGTGACCAACGCCAGCGGCAAAGTCGCGTTGCGTTCCTACGGCAGCATCAGCTACGCGGGTTTGCTCAGTTACATTTACGCGGACGTGAAGCAGTCCGACCCGCGCGTGCAGGCGGTGATGGATTGGCTGCGCGCAAATTATTCGCTCGAAGAAAATCCCGGCATGGGCGCGCAGGGCTATTTTTATTATCTGCACTTGATGACGAAGGCGCTCACTTCCGCGCGCGTGGACGAACTACAAACGAACAGCGGCAAGAAAGTCGATTGGCGTCGCGACGTGGCCATGCGGCTCATCAATCTACAAAAGGCGGATGGCTCCTGGCAAAACGACAATGGCCGCTGGTGGGAAAAGGACCCGAATCTGGTGACGGCTTACGCGGTGATGTCGCTAGAGATTATTTACCGGGGGATGTGAGCAAACCCGCGGACCCTATTTCGGCTTCGACCTGCGCTTGGTGGTCTCCACCCGCGCAATGTGGCTGTATGGGCAGACCACAAATCCGACGCCGAATTCATGTCCTGGTCCATTTCGCCAGGATCAGAGAATTCTCCGTCGTGAAAGCGAAATTAGGACGCTGAACTACGTAGGATGCGCCGTCATCGAACCAGATTTTTATTGACTGCTCGGCGGCCCGGCGAACAAGACCCTTCATCTGTTCCTGAGTCATGGCCACAAAAATGGGCATTCCATCTTCAGAGTCAAACCGCCCGCGAGATTCCCACAGGTTCCACAGCATCCTCCGGCTCCGCCCACTTGCCATGCTCCTTGATTAGGTCCACGAGGCGCTCGACCGCTTCGGCTTCGGGGATGTTGAACTTAATCGGCTGCTTGCCCACGTAGAGATTGATCTTGTTCGGCGCGCCGCCCACGTAACCGAAATCGGCGTCCGCCATTTCGCCGGGGCCGTTCACGATGCAGCCCATGATGGCGATCTTCACGCCTTTGAGATGTTGTGTGCGCTCTTTGATTCGCGCCGTGACGGTTTGGAGATTGAAGAGCGTGCGCCCGCAACTCGGACACGCGACATAATCCGTCTTGAAGGAACGACAACCCGCCGCTTGCAGAATGTTGAACCCCAGACGCAGCGATTGTCCCGCGCCCGCTTCGCCGCGCACCAGAATGGCATCGCCAATCCCATCGGCCAGCAGCGAGCCAATGACCACGGACGCGCGGAGCAGCGCGATGTTTGGCGCCAGCGACGTTTCAGGAAATATCAGCAGGTCCTTTAACAGAATCGGATTGCTCGCGCCCAGCCGTTTTAATTTCGCGACCAGAAGCCGAAACGCGGCGATCGTGGGCAGCATCACGCCGTCCTTCACCGTGATAAGTTGCGTGTGGCAATTGACCGTGAAGTTCTCCAACGGATCGACTTCGAGTACGTTCAGGTCTTCGTAAATCGCCTCCGGCTTCACGTCGTCTTTCGGGCGAATCTTCGGCGCCACTTTGTCGAACGTGGCGCGCGTGACGACGACGCGAATGAGTTGTTCGCCGCCGCACTTCACATCTTCGTTCAGCTCAATTTCCGGTGTGACGCGGCGCTCGAAACCGAACGGGTCGAACGGAAACTCATGATTCTCCGCCAGCAGGTCATGATTTGTGAGAACCGGAACCTGCGCCAGCAAGTCGTTACACACTTCGATCTCGCGCGGCGAATCTTCCGTAAGCGAAACGCGAATTGTGTCGCCCAGTCCATCGCACAGCAGCGAGCCGATGCCGATGGCGCTCTTGATGCGGCCGTCCTCGCCTTCGCCCGCTTCGGTAACGCCGAGATGAATCGGATAATTCCAGTCGGGGCCGAGTTCATTCAGCCGCGCGACGAGCAGGCGATAGCATTCGATCATCACCTTCGGATTGCTCGACTTCATCGAGAATTTGAAATTGTGAAAGCCGTTCGCGCGCGCGATGCGAGCAAACTCCAACGCGCTCTCCACCATGCCCAGCGGCGTATCGCCGTAACGGTTCATGATGCGATCGCTCAGCGAGCCGTGATTCGTGCCGATGCGCAGCGCGCGGCCCAGTTCCTGACAACGCTTCACCAGCGGCGTGAACTTTTCTTCGATGCGTTTGAGTTCAGCGTCGTATTGATCGTCGGTGTATTCCTTGATGGCGAATTTCTTCGAGTCGGCGTAGTTGCCCGGATTGACGCGCACCTTTTCCACCCACTTGGCGGCTTCCATGGCGGCGTCGGGCTTGAAATGAATGTCCGCCACAATTGGCACGTAACAACCGCGCGCCCGTAATTCGCCGACAATATTTTGCAGATTCG
>DATHKK010000865.1:0-2389 GCA_035489355.1 Candidatus Limnocylindria bacterium | reverse complement strand
CGCGAAGGTTGAAGTCCAGAGCTTCCTGCGCACGTCATAAATACTGCGGATCGCCTCGCCCGCTTCATCACCGCGGGTTTCACAATCATGAAACCGACGCGGATCGGACTTTTCGTGGAGGATTTCAATGACTCGCGCCTGTTTCAGTGGAGGTTTATTTCCGCACTCGTCGCAGCAAAAACTTTGTGCCGTTCTTTGGAGTCTTGCTGCTGCTTAAAACCTCCCAGCCTCCCTCGCGATTTTTGGAATCACGCTCTTCAAAACGATATTCCCATCCCTTGGAGGCGGGGTCAGGTTGATTCTGAGTGACCGCAGCCGATTTTGGACGCTTCTTTGCCGAGCGCGATGATGGTTTCGGATTCAAGCTGCGGAAGAGTATCCCAGATGAACGGGAACGCAAAAGGTTGTTCGTGACCGATAAAACTCGGCGGCGATCTGAACGAAGTGAAACTCAACGGGAACTCCTATCAGTCTCAAACAGAACTTCACTCCTTCGCTTCCTTCTGAATCCCGAGCTTCTCCATGATCTCGTAAAAGGTGGGGCGGCTGATACCCAATTCGGCGGCGGCGGGGCTGATCTTTCCGCCGTGGCGCTTCAAGGCCTTGGTCAACATCTCGCGTTCCAACTGATCGCGCGCACTGCGCAGGTTCATCGAGGTGTTCTCGGTTACGGCACTCAGTCCGAGATCTTCGGGCGTGACGCGGCTGCCGTCGCACATGACGACCGCGCGCTTCACACGGTTCTCCAGCTCGCGCACGTTCCCGGGCCAAGGGTATTTTTGCAGTGAGGCGAGGGATTCCTTGGCGAACTTCAGTTTGCGCTTTCCTTCGTCCGAGGCGAACCGCTTGAGAAAAGTTTCGGCCAGCAACACCACGTCATCTTCGCGATCGCGCAGCGGCGGCAGCGTCACAACGACGACCGCGAGCCGATAGAAAAGATCTTCGCGGAACTTTCCGGCTTTCATCGCCTGCTCCAAATCGACGTTCGTGGCCGCGATGACGCGTGTGTCCACCTGGATGGGTTTCCTGCCTCCGATGCGTTCGATCTGCTGGTCTTGGAGGAAGCGGAGCAGCTTCACCTGCAAGAGCATGGGTAGCTCGCCGATTTCATCAAGGAAGAGCGTGCCGCCGTGCGCGGTCTCGATTCGACCCGGACGTTGCGTGTGCGCGCCGGTGAACGCTCCTTTCTCGTGCCCGAACAATTCACTCTCGATCAACGTCTCGGGAATCGCGCCGCAGTTGATCGCCACAAACGCAGCGTTTGCGCGGCGGCTCCGACGATGAACAGTGAGCGCGACAACCTCCTTACCCGTGCCGCTTTCGCCGAGGACAAGGATGGGAGCATCCGAAGCGGCGAGCTTGCGGACGCTGGAGAAAACCTGCTGCATCGGCGCGCTTTTTCCGAGCATGCCTTCGAAGCCCTCGGCATCGAAATTCTTCTGCATGTCGCGATACTCGCGTTCCAAGCGGCCCACGTGCAGCGCTCGCCCGATGATCGCTTTCAACTCGACGATATCGACCGGCTTGCAGAAAAAATCGTAAGCGCCTTCACCGATAGTTTTCAGCGCGGTTTCCTTTTCTCCCTGACCGCTGATGACCACGATACGCACGACGTCATCTGCCGCGGAAAGTTCGCCGATGAGCGCCAGACCTTCTTGCGGAGTGCCTGGATGCGGCGGCAATCCCAAATCGACGAGCGCCACTTCGGGTTTCTTTTCTTTGAAAGCGGCGAGAGCAGACGGCCGATCGCCGGCTTCGATCACCTCGTAGTCATTGCTCAGCGCCCAGCGCATCTGGGAGCGAATGTCTTCATCGTCGTCAACAACCAGGATTAGCGGTTTCAAATTTCTCCTCCAGCCAAAGGCAACAGGACACGGAAAGTTGTCCCGTGGCCTTCCAAGGATTCAACCTGAATTCTCCCTGCGTGCGCCTCAACAATCATTTTCGTGTGAAACATCCCGATGCCAATTCCTTTTACCTTCGTCGTTTGAAACGGGCGAAAGAGCTGGCGTTTGATAAAATCCGGACTCATCCCGCATCCATTGTCGCGCACCGTCAGCACGGCATATCGCTCCTGCGGCTCAGTCTCGACGTGGATTTCGCCCGCGCCCTTCACGGCTTCTTTGGCATTCAAGACCAGGTTCACGATGACCCGCTGCATTTGTTCGGCATCGAGCAGCGCGCGTGGAGTTGGGCGCAAAGATTTTATCAGCACCGTATCGGCCAAACCGTCGAAGTCCTTCAGCGCGGCGCCGACAATTTCGTGAAGTTGCGCCGGCGTGGGGTTCATGTGGAACTCCTGCCGCAACGAACCGAGCCGGCTGATCAAATCGTTGATGCGCCCTACGCTTTTGCTCAAGGCGCGCACGGCATCCTCGCGGAATTCGGG
>DATHKK010000864.1:0-3188 GCA_035489355.1 Candidatus Limnocylindria bacterium | reverse complement strand
CATTCAATCACGCTCCGGGGCAGGTGCTCATGCAGACCGGTTCGTCGCAATTTGGCCGGCCGTGCCTCGGTTCGTGGGCGCTCTATGGTCTTGGCAGCGAGGCGCAGAATCTTCCCGGCTTCGTCGTGTTGAATTCCGCGGGTGGCCTGAGCGGTGGCACATCACTCTACGGCAGCGGGTTTCTACCGACGGTGTACCAAGGCGTGCCCTTTCGCAAAAGTGGCGACCCGGTTTTGTTCCTCTCCAATCCCGCCGGCATCAGCGAACAGATGCAGCGTCGCACGCTCGACTTGATTAAGGACTTGAACGAACAGCGTCTCGAAACGGTGGGCGATCCCGAAATCGCGACTCGCATCAACTCGTTCGAGATGGCCTTCAAGATGCAAAGCAGCGCGCCGGAACTGATGGACGTGTCGAAGGAATCGCCTGAGACGCTGAAGATGTACGGCGTGGAAGTGGGCAAGCCCAGCTTCGCGATGAACTGTCTGCTGGCGCGGCGGCTCATCGAACGCGGCGTGCGCTTCGTGCAACTCTTTCACGAAGGTTGGGACCATCACAGCGAAGTCATGAAAGGCGTGAAAGACCAGACCGCCAAGACCGATCAAGCCAGCGCCGCGCTCATCAAGGATTTAAAACAACGCGGCTTGCTCGAAGACACGCTGGTGATCTGGGGCGGTGAATTTGGCCGCACACCGATGGTGGAATCGAACGCCGATTTCGGCCGCAAGATGGGTCGCGATCATCACCCGCAGGCGTTCACCATGTGGATGTCCGGCGGCGGCATCAAAGGCGGCACGACGATTGGTGAAACGGACGAGTTTGGTTTCCACATCACGAAAGACAAAGTCCACGTCCACGATCTCAACGCGACGATTCTGCACTGCCTTGGCTTCAACCACGAGAAGCTCACCTATCGTTTCCAGGGCCGTGACTTCCGGCTCACGGACGTGGAAGGGGAAGTGGTGGAAAAGATCCTCGCCTGAATCCGCCCGAGCAAAGCGCTTGGACGAGGTTGTTCCCAAGACCGTCGCAGTGCTCGGTTGCCACATGCGTTCGTTTCTGCCTACGATGTGGGCGGCAAAAAGAAAGGTGAAGCGAACGGATCGGCTTGCACTGCCGCATGGTTTCTTCACCGGCAAAAAGGAGGAAATCATGAAAGCGTCGGCCCTCATTTGTCTTGGCGTTCTGCTCGTTCTTTCCGTCATGCGAGCGGCCGCGCAAGGTTCGCTGACACCATCCGGCCCGCCTGCGCCGACATTCAAGACGTTGCACCAAGTTCAGCCGCGCACACCGATTTCATCGCTGCCTTACACCATTAACAGTTCCGGCTCTTATTATTTAACTGCAAGCCTTTCGGTGGGCGCGGGCACCAATGGAATTACCGTTCAGGCCGACAACGTGACGCTCGACTTAAGCGGCTTTGCATTGACGGGGAGTGGCGGCACTGCCGCGGGGGTCATCGTATCTTCGGCGCAAAAGAATCTGGCCGTTCATAATGGTACGGTCGCCAATTGGGGATTGGGCATCAATGCCACCAATGCGGCCAACAGCCAGTTTGAACGGCTCAGGCTGTCCAATAATGCGGGCCATGGCCTCAGCACTGGTTCCAACTGCTGGATCCTGGCTTGTTCCGCTCAAAGCAATGGCGGAGGCATCAACGCGGGCGCTGGCAACTTGATCAAAGATTCCATTGCCAGCCACAATACCACCAACGGGATCGTCACCAGCCATTCCACCATAGTCACCGACTGTGTCATGCGCGGTAACGGGCGCACCGGAATTATCGCCGACTTCAGCAACATCATCTCCGGTTGCGAGGTTAATGAAAACGGGCTGTACGGAATCTACGCTGAAAGCCGTTCGGTAATCAAAAACTGTGCCGTGCGGCAAAACGTTAACAACGGGATTTCCGTGAGCAACGGCTCACTGGTCAGCGACTGCGTCTCTTCGATCAACGCATTCGGGTTTAACATCGGCGGCGACAGCATCGTGACCCGCTGCGTCGCCGACTTCAATGCGTCATCTGGCATTCGTGTGTACGGCAGCGACAGTCTGGTTCTGGATAATTCGTGTATGAACAACGGAACGAGCGCGACAGACGGGGCGGGAATCGTGATCGACGCCGCTGCCAATCGAATTCAAGGTAATAATCTTAATAGCAATGATCGGGGCCTTGTCGTAAATGTCCTGGGCAATTTAATTCTCGGCAACAGCGCTCGCGGCAATACTACCAACTTCGTCATCTCGGCGGGCAACCGGTACGGCCCGATCATCAACATCACACCCGCTGGCAGTCCCTCAGTCACCGGCAACGCCGCCGTCAGCACGGTTGCCTCAACAGATCCCTGGGCCAACTTCGCCTACTGAACATCACTCGAACTCACTATGAACATGCCACGCATTTTGCCTTTCCTCGGTCTGCTTTTCGCGAATTTCTTCTTAACTCTCAGCCTTCAAATCTCGGCCTTCGCCCAAGGCAGCCTCACGCCGCTTGGCGCGCCCGCGCCGACGATGAAGTCGCTCGACCAAATTGAACCGCGCGTTCCGATCGAATCTTTGCCGGCGGGCGGAAGCGCCCGGCACCAGATTACGCAGCCCGGATCGTATTATCTCTCGAGCAACCTGGTGGCGGCGGCCGGACAGAACGGCATTTCCGTTGCGATAAACGACGTCACGATCGATCTGAAAGGCTTTGCGATGTTCGGAGTCACGAATCGCTCCGCCATCCTCGCGAGCAGCGCGGCGGATTACGGGCTGAGGGTTTTCAACGGCCGGCTGTTGCATTGGTCTTCCGGCGTGAGGGCCGACAGCGTGAGCAACGTCGTGATTGAGGACCTGAACATCCAGTGTGCTCCGGGTGGCTCATTTCGTTATGGAATAAATTTGGGGCTTGGCTCCGTGGTGAGACGATGTCAGGTCGCCGGCGCGGACGGCAACACCAGCTTCGGGATTAACGTGTCGTCGGACTCCGTGGTCGAAGCCTCAACGGTGCATACTTCTAAGCGGGGAATTAACGTGGACGATGGATGTCGTATGGAAGGTTGCGCCGTCAGCGACTGTGGGGAGCAGGGAATTTTCGCCCAGGACGGAGGCGTTTTCCGAAACAACATCGTTAAACGCTGCGACCAGGGCATTCGCGTGAGAAGCAGGTCCGTCGTGGCGGACAATCTTGTCCAATCAACCGCCGG
>DATHKK010000863.1:0-3508 GCA_035489355.1 Candidatus Limnocylindria bacterium | reverse complement strand
TGCAAACGACAGGCGCCCATTGCACGCTGATGGCCCCGCAAGTAACGACGAATGAAACCATTCACATCATCCTGACCGTCACGGACAACGGCGAACCGCCGCTGACGCGATATGCGAGAGCAATTGTGGATGTTCAGCCCGAGCGCCAAATTCGGTAACGGCGAAGGGCGGTGCTGAGAACCTGAAGGCATTCGGTCCCTCGTTGCTGAGAAACGAGTTGCGTCGGGTGGCAACAAACAAATCCAATCACCGGCGCTGCTACTCGCCACATTGCACCGGCTTGAAGGCGATTATCGAATCGCGGTGCTTGTTTGCTTTCTCATGGCACGTTAGTTTCGAACCCATGAAGACGATCACGGTGCGGCTTCCGAAAGAGCAATTCAGTCAGGTGCTCAGCGAAGCCCATCGCGGAGATGTCGTTGTGCTAACCGATGGGGAGAGGCGCATGGAACTGGAAGCGAACCCACCTTTTGGCGGAGCGCTCGACCTGAATTTCGATGAGGACACTCCTGAGCTAGAAGCCGAATTGCTGAAAGCTGTGCAAGGTCCGCACGCACCGTTCTCCGAAGCAGAAATGCGAGCCATCGCAGACCGCGCGTCGCAGGAGCATCGAGCGCGTCGCACCAAATGAGCCTTGCGCTGCATCGCTCGGATTACTTCAACGAAGACTTTGACCTGCAATACCGCTGGTATTTGCGCGAAGCGGGCGAGGAAATTGCCGAGCGTTATTTGGCTGCCGTAATTGCGATGTTGCGTGAACTCGCGCGGCATCCCGAACTTGGACGCGAGCGAAAATTCAGAGATGAGGCGCTGAAAGGTATGCGTTCGTTTCGCGTAGCTCGCCCATTCCATCGTCATCTCCTCTTCTATCGGGCAACGGAGCGGGAACTCTTTGCCGAAAGAGTGATGCACGGCACGCGTGACTTGCCGAGACGATTGCGGGAATCGCCTGGGGCAAAGTGAATCCCAACCAGGTTCCGGCACTCAGTCCGGCATTGCGAGTGGTGCCCGTCTGGAAAGACCGAGCTATTCCTGGTGGGCGACAAACAAAATCAATTGACGCCAACCGGTTGGAGCGCGTTTCGATGTGAGACTCAGAGTAAATCGAACAATGCCTCACGCGTTAGTTCCGTGTCTTTCAGAATCTTGCTCAACAGTCCGGGCCAATCGTTTCGCCGGCGTGAACGGGACAACGGTGCGACGACTATCTGGATGTTGGAGGAAGTGGTGACTGCCGTTGACGCGGAGCACAGCGAAACCAGCGCTGACGAGCAGCAATCAATTCCCGTCCGCGGATTCGGGGAAAGCGCGGCATGGTTCAAACGGCGATACGCTGGACGCCAATGAAATCGGGCGAACTCTCCGCACTATCTTCGACTTCGAGGCAGAGTTCGATGGCTTCGCGGACGCGCTTCATCAAGGTGTCGAGGACTTGGCCTGGGTGTTGCAGACGTGCAGTGCCGGCACGGTGGCGCCGTAGTAGCCCGCTGAGTCTTTCTCGACGATGACGTTGAACTCGCGCTTCATGCGTGTGGTCCGGGTGGTGAGCAGCGGCTCAGGACGCACGAGCTCGGGAATGAGGACGCTGACCGGATTGAGGCGATTGGCTGAAAACTGAATTGATTTCCCAGGCAGGGATGAAATTCTCGGCGCGCTGATGGCCCCAATCGAACAGCATTTACGCGTTCTCGAACTGGAGCGTGGAACATCTCATGATGCAATTAAGGAGTCCTACCGGCGACTGGTGATGGTTGGCATCCGGACCGATTCTCTCACGATTCAGAGCTTCGTACATTCGCTGAGAATCGATGTAAGCAAATCAATCTGGCTTACGAATTTCTCCTTTCGGTTCCGCCAGAACAACTGAAGCAGGAAGAAGCTGAATCCAAGCCGACGCCAATTCAGATCAACGATTGTCAGTATCGTGACGCCGTGGTCGCACAGATTGTGACGGAGCGCCCCCGCCAAATCGCAGGTCGCGAATGGGTGGAGCTTTGCAATGCGAGGGCGAAACAATGGGGAATTGAGTTCCGCGTCGAAAACAAAGTGGGCGCCGATTCGGGCGTTCAGTTGGCAATGATTTTCGACAGCGCGACACGCGTTGTTCGTTTTCCGTCAGCCGAGCTAATCGATGTGGAATTTCCGATGTTCGCTTTGGCAACGATTTGTGTGCGGGACTTTACATTTAAGGGCGACTGGCCGGAGACAATCAAAAAGGGATTTGGATTTTGCGATTGGAACGGCAGGGCAATGCCGCCTGAGCGGAACTACTTTGAACCTGAATACCGTCTTTGCAAAAAGGTTGCGGAGTTGGACCGTGCGCGAGTCATAGCGCACGATTCGCGGCTCATGGAAGATTTGCGGGTTTGGTTTCGCCCAAAAGACCTTACTGATGTCGCTCGTTGGATTACAAACAGAGTCACCTACGGCCGAAGATAGGAAGTCGGCAAACGGAGGCCATAAACCGAACGTCGCTGTCCGTGCTCAAAACGCCTGCACCAAAAAAGAGCGCGTTTTGAATGAGGTTCGTATCACCGAACGTGTTCACGCGTCCTTCATCAAGGAAAGCGTGTCGCGCCGATTGCTCAGCAATCAAGAGCCGAGCGTAGGCATCCTCTGATAACTCAACGCATTTGCGGAATCGCCCCGTACACTGACCTAGACCGGCGTGAACCTGCTGCTTCAGAGCTTCATCCTTCGCACGGCAATGATTCTTGGATGGCAAGAGGCTGAGGTGATCCACTCCCAAGATGCGCAGAATGGCCTTCTTCCGATTGACAATATCGAGGTCGGGGCCGAGACCGGCTAGCCTGAGCGCATCGAACTCCCGAAGAGAATTCAGGTCTAGGAGTTGGCCGAGCATCGAATCCAAACGGTCGATCCGCAGCAAGGGAACCCGCTGTCCTTCCAACCACTCCGTTTTAACGCCGAACAGGAAAACATTTGGACGAACTTTAGTGCCACGCGAATTTGCGAATATGCTTTCGAGGCGCGAAATCTCTTTGTCCACTGTAGTCCCAAGAAGGAATGCGGTTTCTGGATGTTGATGAGATGTGTCAAACCATTCGGCGTTCGTATCGACGAGAAATCGATCCTTCATCGACAAGATCTTCGCGTGAAGGTTTCCTTGGGTTGACATCAGTTCTGTTCCGTCGACGAAAAGCCAAGTAACCGCGTGCTCGCGGGCATTCGATGGCATTTTCATTTCTTGAACAGGCATGGCAGATCCTCACTTCCCGGGCCGCACCACCGAAATCACAAACTTGTCTTCGGCGAGGATTTTCGCGGCGACGCGTTTCACGTCTTCCAGTGTCACGGCTTCGTATTTGGCGTCGTCTTTGTCGCTGTGGTCGAAGCCCAGGCCGTAGAGTTCGTCGAGGGCGGTGACCATCGCGTAGTTGCCGAGGTCCTGGCGGGCGATTTTCTTTTGGCCGACCACCTTTGCCTTCGCGCGTTTCAACTCTTCGGCGGTCAGGCCGTCGGTGCGGAGAGCGGCGGCTTCCTTGAG
>DATHKK010000862.1:0-4162 GCA_035489355.1 Candidatus Limnocylindria bacterium | reverse complement strand
TGCAGCGGATGCACGAAGAATTTTGCTGACGTGGGGCAGGCGTTCCGCCTGCCCAAACTGGAATCCTTCGAGTGTAGTCAAGAACCACGAGCGAGACACTTGTGTGGACAGGCGGGACGCCTGCTCTACTTTTCCTCGCTGTCCGGTGCCGCCGCCTCGGGCTTGTCTTCTTTCTTCTCCGCGAGAAAATCTTTGCGCTCTTTCAGGAGGTTCTCGACCGTCCACTTCGGTACGACGTAGGTCCACTTCTCGAACGCCTTCCCGTTCTTCAGCTTTTCTTCCAGCGGCTTTTGTTTGTCGGCGAATTCTTTGTCGAGCTTCGCCTTGTCTTCCGGTTTCTCGTCTTTGCCGAGCGTGCGCTCCTTCGGCAAGTTCGCGGCGATGCTGATTTGCATCGCGTAATTCTCTTCGCTAGCTGGAATTTTCCCGAGCTTCACCGTGTAAGTAAATCCGTCGAACGTTTCGATCGTCGCCACCGTCGCCTTGTCGAGTCCCGTGGTTTCCGATTTTGGATCGACGACCACATCGTTGAACGACGGCGAGGAGAGAAGGAAGTTCAGTCCGCTCGCTTTGCCGCTATCGAGAGTCTCGTTCGCGTTCGTCTGCGCGAACTTCCACTCGCCACTTTCCGTCTCGCGCACCATCTTCCAATTGTTCGTGGCATTCGTTGTCACCACGGCGACTGACTTGGGCTTCTCCACCTTGAACCAATCCTTGTTCAACCAATCTTCGGCCTTCGCATCCACGTTCAGCGGATCGGAAACCAGCGCGACCGTCTTCACATCGTCACCGCGCATCACGTAACGCCCATTCGGAAACGAACCGCCGCCGCCGAACGGCGACTCCTCGCGTGACTCTTTCGAGGTCTGCATTCCGAGCGTGAGCGCCGCGATGGACTTGCCCTTGTCATCCTTCATGTCCACCAGCGTGCCGTCGGCCTGGGTCAATTTAAGCGTCGGCAAACGCGACGGCCCAACTTCCACGACGCGCGTGACTTTCAAGTCCCACAACTTTTTCACCGTGTCGCTGATGGTGTTGAAGTTCGCGGGATAACCGCCGCGCTCCTTCACCGTCCAATGCTCGCCGACACGCGCCAGGTTCAGTTCATTCGTACCCTGCTTGATGCTGATTTGCGCGACATCATTGATGGCCGACGCGGACAAACCCGCTAGGACTTTCTGCCCTTCTTCGCTGGCCGAGCCGCGCTCGTAGCTGGACTGTTTCTTGTTGTAAACCCAATAGCCGAGGCCGCCCAAAACGGCCCCGAGAACGATCAAGAGCGTGAGTTGTTTGCGGTTCATTTAGCTTTAGTGCGCTGTTTGCGGACGAAGAACATGGCCAGACCGGAGAAGATGACCAGCGCCGGAACGCCAGCGATGTTGCCCCACTTCAATTTGTTTTCGAGCGCGTCGATGTCCTGGCGCAAATTTTTGCGCAGCTCGCGCAACTCCTTCTGGACGTCGCGCTGCTTCTTTTGGAACTCGACAATCTTGGCCTGCTGCTCGGGCGACAGGATCTGCTTCTGTCCTGGCGCCTTTTTTGACTGAAGCTCGGTCAGTTGCGCCTGCGTTGCCTGAAGGTCTTCGTTCAAACGGCGAATCTTGTCGCGATATTGCTCCTCGGCCTCGGCTTGCATCCGTTGCACCACGGTGAAAGGCCGGCGCAGCGCGCCGCGCGAGCGCGTGCCGACGAGGCTGACGTCACCGGAGAGTTGCTCGACCATGTTCTGCACAAACCCAAGGTTGCCGTTGATGGGCTGCGCGATGCCGAACATGCGATCGATCTGCACGCAGAAATTGTCGTAAATGAAATCCGCGTCGCCGACCAGGATCACCGCGCTCTCGGTCTTCGATTCCTTCAGCGAATTGTCCGCGGGCTTCGGCTCCGCTGGTTTGTCTTTGTCGTCGATCTTTTCTTCCGCAGCGGCTGGCTTGCCTTCGGGGAACGCTGTCTTGAATTTGCCCTTCAAGCGAATCGCCAGTGGATATTCGGTGCCCGACGCTTTGAAATCATCCATGGTTTTCTGACCCGAAAATTGTGCCGTCATGCCCTCGACGAGTTGCGACTTCTTCGTCGTGTGAAGCAGCACGGTTTGCTGCAAGCCAGTCGCAGGCGTTCCGGAGAAAGCGCCCGGCGCCGGCAAGAGCAAGTTGTCGATCTGGCTCGTGACCACGTCCTCTTTGTTGATGCCGTCCTGGTTTACGAAAAGCCATGTCGGCATCGGTTGCGGACGTTGATTTTCCTGGAAGGCAAGTTCGCGCGTGAACGCCAAGTCCGCGACGACTTTCGTCGTGTCGAACGCCACACCCCACGTCTGAAGAAGTTTGGGTAGCGTAGATCCGCCGCCTGGGAGCATGCCCGCGAGCGGGTTGTTCGGCTGTTGCGGCGGCTTGTCGATGATGCACATGCCATCCAGCAGCGCGAGGAGTTTGCCGCCGCGGAGCACGAATTGATCAATCGCGTACTGTGCCTTGTCGGAAATGTCTTTCGGGTGCGCGACGATCAGGATCTGGACATCGTCATCAATTTTGTCCGCATCCATCTGCACCTGCTTCACCGAGTAATCGCGCTTGAGTTCCTGGATGAATACCCACGGACGCTGTCCCTGCTGGCCCATGCGCATCATCATCGGGTTCATCGGCGTGCCGAACATCGGCAGCGGAGTCATCACGCCCACAACCGGCTTGTTCGTGCTGATGACGCTGCCAATGGCGCGCGCCAAATCATACTCGAGCAAACGCTCACGCTGCGGCTGAAGAAATGGAATCGTCGCCTTCTCGGGATCAAGACTGAGCGCGAGGCCGAAATAATAATTCTCCGGGCTGAGAGGGCCGGTCGGTTGCGGTTCGATGCCGTCCGCCTGTGCCGATTCTTCCGCTTCGGAATCCGGCCGCGGATCAATTTTGCGGATGCGAATTTTCCCCTTCGACCCTTCGCGGAACTCTTCCAGCAAATCTTCAACCTGATTGGCGTAAGTGCGGATGTCCGAAGGCACGCGCGTCTCCGCCTGCGAAAAGTAGAAGCGCACCTCGATCGGCGTATCGAGCTTTTGGAGAATGGCCTTCGTGCCTGGCGCAAGCGTGTAAAGTTTCTCCGCCGTCAGATCGACGCGGGTCTTGGCCGCGCCCGCAATCAGGTTCACGGCGATGACGACGATAAACATCACCGCCACGCCGGCCACCGAATAAAGCAGGGTTTCGAATTTTTTCTGTTTCATTGCCTTGGAAAAGAAGTTTCAGCCTGCGCGCAAATTGCGAATGACCACGCCGTTACAGAACAGCGAGAAGCCAATCACCGACAGGAAGAACAACAGATCGCGCGAATCGATCACGCCCCGTTGGAAACTCGTGAAGTGCGGCATCACGCTGAAGCTGGAGACGAGTTTAACCAGATAAGGCGACACGTTCTGAAGCATGTCCGTCACCGGTTCCCAGCCGCAGAGAATCAGGAAGAAACAAATCACGACGGACAGGATGAAGCTGATGACCTGATTGCGCGTGAGCGCCGACGTGAAACTCGTGACGGCGAGATACGCGCCCGCGAGCAACGCACTGCCGAGATAACCGGTGAACACAGCGCCGCCATCGGGATTGCCAAGATAACTGACGGTCATCACCACCGGAAACGTCAAGGCCAGCGCGATGATGAGGAACAACCACGACGCCAGGAATTTTCCAACGATGGCTTGCCACGCCGTGATTGGCATCGTGAGCAAGAGTTCCATCGTGCCTTGCCGCCGTTCTTCTGCCCACAACCTCATCCCCACTGCGGGCACCAGGAACAAATAAAGCCACGGATGCCAGCGGAAGAACGAGAACGTCAGGGAGGCTTCACCGACCCGAAAGAATTGGCCGAGCATGAAGGTGAAGAAGCCGATCAGCAGGAGGAAGATCACGATCACCACGTAAGCAACAGGCGATGAGAAATAGCCGGTCAACTCACGCTTAGCGATGGTCCGGATGTGTCGAAGAGAGTCAATCATTGGGCACCTCCAGCGACCTTGTCTTTGTGCGTGGTTTCACCGCTGAGCGTGTCGGGCAGCGTGATGCGCCGGAATACTTCGTCGAGCCGGCCCTCTTCCGTGTGTAGTTCTTCGAATTTCCAATTGGATTGCATAACTGCTTCCGCCACTGCACGAGCGAACGCGCCGTTGCGTGATTTG
>DATHKK010000861.1:0-3133 GCA_035489355.1 Candidatus Limnocylindria bacterium | reverse complement strand
CCGAGCGCGCCGGGGACGGCGACGAGCAGGACGAACGGCGCGCACGGAGTGACGCGCCCTACCCAGGCGCTCGCGAGAAAGCGCGCAGTCCATTGCAAAGATTCTACGATCTATTCAACCGCGTGTTCGACCGCGCGCGGGAGCGATACCTGAAACTCGCCGGCGTTCTCATTCGCAAGAGTGTGTTCAGCATCGTTTTTCTTTTCGTCATTGGCGGCGTGGCCATTCTGCTCGGCCTGCGATTGCCCACCGCGTTTTTGCCCGAAGAGGATCAAGGCTACGCCTTCGTCAACGCGCAGCTTCCGCACGCCGCATCGCTGGAGCGCACCGATGAATTGTGCCGCAAGGTCGAGGACATTTTGCGCAAGACGCCCGGCGTGAAATACACCACCACTGTCATGGGATTCAGCCTCTTGAGCCAGGTGCAGGCGACTTACAACGCGTTCTTCTTCGTGACGCTCGAGCCTTGGAAGGAACGCAAGAAAGACGAGGAACAGTACGCCGCGATTCGCGCGCACATGAACCAGGAACTGAAGCGGCTGCCCGAGGCGGAGGTGTTTTCGTTTGCGCCGCCATCAATTCCAGGCGTCGGCTCCTCGGGCGGTTTCACGTTCCTGCTCGAAGACCGTTCAGGAAAACAAGACCTGTCGTTCCTCACGCAGAATCTAGACACGTTCATGGAAGCCGCGCGCAAACGCCCGGAACTCTCCGGCCTGACTACAACGCACTTGCCGAACGTGCCGCAAATTTTCGTGGAGGTGGACCGCGACAAGGCGTTCAAGCAGGGCGTCAACTTGAACGACGTTTATCGAACGCTGCAAACATTCATGGGCGGCTATTTCGTGAATTACTTCAACCGTTTCGGCCGCCAGTGGCAGGTCTATGTCGAGGCCGAGAACGAATTCCGCGGCAAAGCCGAAAACGTCGGCCTCTTTTACGTGCGCAACAGTCACGGCGAAAGCGTGCCGCTCTCAGCGCTCACGAAAACCGAATCGCGCGTCGGGCCGGAATTCATCATGCGCTACAACGAGTATCGCTGCGCGCAAATCAACGGCACGGCGTCCAAGAACTACAGTTCCATGCAGGCGACGAAAGCGCTGGAGGAAGTCTTCCACGAAACGATGCCGGGCGAGATGGGCTTCGATTATCTCGGCATGTCGTTCCAGGAAAAGCAAGCGGCGGAAGGTGTGTCGCCCGCGCTCGTTTTCGGACTGTCGCTCGTCTGCGTGTTCCTGATTCTCGCCGCGCAATACGAAAGCTGGTCCCTGCCCTTCAGCGTTTTGCTCGGCACGCCCACGGCGATCTTCGGTGCTTTCCTGGCGTTGAACGCGCGCGGATTCCAAAACAATGTTTATGTGCAAATCGGTTTGATCATGCTGATCGGTCTCGCGGCCAAAAACGCGATCCTGATCGTCGCCTTCGCCAAGACTGAATACGAGGAGCGCGGCAAATCCATCGCCGACGCCGCGCTGGCGGGCGTGCGCATTCGTCTGCGTCCGATTTTGATGACGTCGTTCGCGTTCGTCCTCGGCTGCGTGCCGCTCTGGTTTGCCTCCGGCTCCGGCGGCGTTTCGCGGCAAACTCTCGGCACCGTGGTCATCGGCGGAATGCTAGGCGCGACGCTGGTGGACACGTTCATTGTGCCGGTGACTTTTTACGTGGTCGAAAAACTCACGGCGCGGTTTCACAAAAAGTCTCCCCGGGAAAAAGCGGGAAAGAAAAATGCGGATGAGAAGCCGAGAGACAGCAAGCATGGAAGCGGCGAACAATCGTAGCGCAGACTTCCAGTCTGCCGTATCGCAGGTTTGCAACCTGTTCATTTTGCTTTTTCTTTCTTCCGGCTGCGCTGTCGGTCCGAATTACAAACGCCCGCAGGTCAATGCGCCCGCGACTTTCCGCGGCGAAACCCAAGCCGCCGCCACAAACTCCATCGCCGACCTTCCCTGGTGGGAAATTTTCCAGGATGACGCGCTCCGAGAACTCATTCGCGCCGCGCTGACGAACAGTTACGATTTGCGCATCGCCGTCACGCGCGTCGAACAGGCGCGCGCTCTCGCCGCCCAAAGCCGGGCCGATTTTTTCCCGCAACTCAATTACTCCGCCGGCGCCGGGCGCAACAGGAATGCCGCCAATGGCGTCGCCGTCTTCGACGAGGGCCAGACAGCCAGCTTTTTCAAGGCGGCAGGAGACGTCTCGTGGGAAATCGATTTGTGGGGCCGCATCCGCCGGCTGAGCGAATCCGCCCGCGCGCAATTCTTCGCCAGTGAGGAGGCGCGGCGCGACGTAATGATATCGGTCATCGGCGATGTCGCCGAGGCTTACTTCCAGTTGATCGCGCTCGACGTGCAATTGGAAATTTCCAAACGCGCGACGAACGCTTTCGGCGAGAGCCTGAAGATCTTTACCGAGCGTTTGCAGGGCGGCGTCGCCTCGCGGCTCGAAACCTCTTCCGCGGAAGCGGCGCTCGCGTCCGCCGCCGCCACCATCCCGGATCTGGAGCGCCGGATCGCGTTGCAGGAAAATCAAATTAACGTGCTGCTCGGAAGAAATCCCGGTCCGATCCCGCGCAACGATTCCCTGTTGCGGACAAACTTTTCACTGCCCGAGGTCCCCGCCGGCTTGCCTTCGGCGCTGCTGGAACGGCGGCCCGACATTCGCCAGGCCGAAGAACTGTTCCGCTCCGCGAATGCGCGCGTGGGCGTGGCCCTGGCGAACTTTTTTCCCAACCTCAGTCTCACGGCGCTGTTCGGCCATGTCAGCCCGGAGCTTTCCGCGTTCACGTCCGGCGGCGCGAATGCCTGGAGTGCGGCGGCGAATCTGGCAGGCCCGATTTTTCAAGGCGGTCGTCTCGCCGCGCAGTACCGGGAGGCCAAAGCCACGCGCGAACAGTTCTGGTTGCAGTATCAAGCCACCGTATTGAACGCCTTCCGTGAAGTGTCCGACGCGCTTATCTCACGCCAGAAATTTGCCGACGCGCGCGTGCAACAGGCCCGCGCCGTGGCGGCGTACGAGGAGGCGGTGGAAGTGGCGGTCGATCGCTACCGCGTCGGGCAGTCGAGTTACTACGAGGTGTTGCAGGAACAGCAGCAGCTTTTCCCAACTCAGAATGCGCTCGTGCAAACCCGATTGAATC
>DATHKK010000860.1:0-4190 GCA_035489355.1 Candidatus Limnocylindria bacterium | reverse complement strand
ATCGGACTGACCGTGAGTTGCGCGGGGGAACTGACGATGGTGCCGGCGGCGTTGCTCACCTCCACCGAGTAATTGTCTTCTTGCGAAAGTTGCGCGCTGTTCAACGTAAGCGTCGTCGTGGTCGCACCGCTGACGTTGCCGCCGTTGACAACGTTCGTGCCGCGACGACGCCAGCGATACGTGAGCGGCGCCGTGCCGGTGGCGGCGACGTTGAACGTGGCCGTCGTGCCTTCGACAACGGACCGATTCGCCGGCTGGCTTGTGATGCCCGGCGGCGTGAGTACAGTGAGCAAGGCGTTGGCACTGGTGACGTTCCCGACAGCATTGGTAATTCTGACAGAATAATTTCCCGCGGCGCCGGATTGAACATTGATGAGCGCGAGCGTTGAACTCGTCGCGCCGCTGACGCCGGCGCCATCAACAAGGTTCGCGCCGTTGAGACGCCACTGGTAGCCGAGCGGCCCGGAACCGTTTGCTCCAACGGTGAAGCTCGTAGTGTCGCCCACTACAACAGTCTTGCTCGCTGGCTGCGCTGCGATCGTGGGCGCAGTGCTGACGAGGAGCGTCGCGACTGAACTCGTGATGCTGTCAACGGCATTGCCGACAACGACGGAATAGGAACCGGCTTGCGAGGCGAGCACGGTGGTCAGCCGAAGGTTCGTCGTGGTGACGCCGCTGACGTTGCCGGTATTGAGGAGGTTCGTGCCGTTGAGACGCCATTGGTAGGTGAGCGGCGCGGTGCCGAGCGCGGCGACGCCGAAGTTCGCGGTTGAACCGAGGAGAACGTGCTGGCTCGGCGGCTGAATTGTAATCACCGGCGAAGTGATCACCGTGAACGTGACGACCGCGCTGGTGACGCTGCCCGCCGCGTTCGTGATCTGCACCGAGTAAGCGCCCGCTCGCGCCGTGCTCGTGTTGGCGATGGTGAGGTTTGTCGTCGTCGCACCGCTCACGCCGTTGCCATTCGTGAGCAGCGTGTCATTGAAGAACCATTGATAGCTCAACGGCGCGGAGCCAACGCCGAAAGCAGTGAACGTGACGGTTGCTGGCGCGACGACGGTGCGGTTCGTCGGTTGCAGCGCGACGATCGGAGGCGTCGGCGTGCTGGACGACACGTAATAAATCTGATCCACCCAGCCACGGTCCTGGCCAGCGGCCGTTCCGTCGTTCTTCACGTAACGCCATTCCAAAACCTGGCTGCCGGAACTGACTGGCCACGACCGCCACGTCCAATTCACTTCGCCCGAAATGCTCTCGCGCGCTGAACTGCCGATGTAGAAGCGCAACTCATCTTCTTCCTCCTCCGACGACACCTTCCACCAGAACGTCACCGTGCCCGGCCCGGTCACAGTCGTTCGGAATGATGTGGTCTGCTCATCGCCAATGCGTCCGCTGCGTGCGGCGTCTGAGCCGTCATGCGTCACCGCGGTCTGGCCAGCCCACGGCGGCGTACCGTTCGTGGTCCAGATGAAATTCGTGGCGTCGAGGGCTTCGGCCAGCGGAACGATTTGCGCTACTTGCAGCGATGCGTTGGAACTCGCGACGCTTCCGCTGGCATTGCTGACGAGCACGGAATAATTTCCAGCCTGCGCCGGCTGCGCGTTCAAGAGTGTGAGCGCGGTGTTCGTGGCCCCGCCGATGTTCCCGCCGTTGAGCCGCCATTGATAAGTGAACGGCGGCGCGCCGCTGACGCTCACCGCGAAAATCGCCGTGGCCCCGGCATCCACAGCCTGACTGATGGGCTGCGCGGTAATGGCCACGGACGCCGGAACGAAACTGAACTGGTCCACCCACGCGCGATCCTGTCCCGCCGAGGTGCTGGAGTCCTTCACGTAAGTCCAGCGCAACGTCTGCGCGCCCAAGGGGACGTTCAACGTGCGCTGTGTCCAGTCCACTTCGCCAGAGATGGCGGCCTGTTCGGAGCCGTTCAGGAAAAACGTGAGGTCGTCATCGGTCGGCTCCGAAGAAACTTTCCACCAGAAACTCGCCACACCGGGACCACTGACGGTGGTTTCAAATGACGTGGTCTGACTGTGCGTAATCGCGCCGCTGCGCGCGGCATCGATACCATCGTGAGTCGTGATGGGTTGGCCGCCCCACACCGCATTGCCAGTGGTCAGCCACGTTCGGTTCGCGGCATCGAGGGCCTCGCCGAGTGTTGTGGCTGGCGTGACGCCCAGCGTGGCCGCGGCGCTGGCGATGTTTCCGGCCGCGTTCCCGACAATGACGGAATAGACGGCGGCTTGCGAAGGCTGCACGTTGGACAACGTCAGCGTGGCCGCGCGCGTGCCGCGGACGAAGCTGCTGTCAGATAACGCGATGCCGTTGGACAGCCATTGATAAGTGATTGGCGGTTGACCCGCGACAACGATGTTGAACGCGACAGTTACGCCGGAATCAACACTCTGACTGACCGGCTGCGTGGTGATCGATGGCGGCGCTGGCTGATAAACGATTTGATCGACCCAGCCGCGATCGCTGCCCGCCACCGTGCTGCCGTTTTTGTAATAGCGCCAGCGCAGGACGTGGCTACCCGCGGGAACGTTGAAGGTGCGCCATTCCCAATCAACTTCACCGGAAATTTGAAACTGGCCGGTGCCATCCAGATAGAGACGCAGGCGATCGTTGCTCGGCTCGGAAGAAACTTTCCACCAGAAGCTCACCACGCCGGGGCCGATGAAGGTCGTTTCGAAATAAGACTCGCCATCACTCGCCGTCGCGCCGCTGACCACGGCGTCTTCGCCATCGTGAGTCACATTCGTCTGGCAACTCCACGGCGTCGTCCCAGTCACCCAATTGAACTGAGGCGCATCGAGCGAATCCGCAATTGTGCAGAGACCAACAATATTGATCAGGCCATCGTTGAAACTGGCCGGCAGCGGATTTCCCGCCGCGTTGACGAGCCGGCGCAGAACCGGCGTGTCGCATATCGAGAGCGTAGTCGTCGGTTTTCCATTCACGGCGCGGGCGCTGAGGCAGACTTGAATCGCGGGTTGCGCGCCTGCTGGCATCGAAGCGCTGCCAGGCATCGCGACGGTGAAACCGACTCGGCCGCTCGCCGATTGGCTGCTGTCGATGCTCAATGCCGCGCCGCCCGGCGCTCCCTGCAATGCCGCCGATCGGAACACGAGCAGATTGGTGTCGAAGCAAAGGCTGAAGCCCAAAGTGTTCTCGCCGCCGTGCGCATCAAGTGTGACGGAAACACAGTTCGTGCGGCCACTCGCCACGGTCATTGCACCCGCCGTGATCAGGCGGACAGCACTGGCTTGCGACACCGCGTACTCCTGGCCCGCGATGGTCAGCGTGGCGTCACGCCCCGGGCCGTCATTGGCATCGACACGATAGGTCACGCGCCCGGCCCCTTCACCGGATGCACCGGCGAGAATCGTTATCCACGGCGGAGGATTGATCACGGACCAGAAGCAGCCCGACTCGGCGGTGACGAGGACTTCGCCAACGCCGCCGGTTTCGCCATGACTGAATTCCTCTGGCTCGATGAAGTTGCCGCAAGGCTGGCCCGACTGCGTGACGGTGAAGCTCTGGCCCGCGACGGTGAGCGCGGTCGTACGCTGGTTGCTGGTTGGGTTTTGCGAGATGGTGTAAACGATCGTCCCATGGCCCGGCCCGCTCACGCCGGACACGATCGTGAGCCAGCCGCTCGAATTGCCCACCGTCCACTCGCAGATGCCTCCGGCGGTGACGCTCACGGAACCGGTTTGCCCAAGATAACTATGTCCGCGGCTTGACGGTGTGAGGGTGTAGGAACACGACTGTTGCGTGACCGTGAACGGCTGACCGTTGACCGCCAGCACGCCGGTACGCGGGGTCAGGCCGGGATTCGCCGCCACCAGATAGCCGAAGCTTCCGCTGCCGTCGCCGCTGGTGAGAGTGGTTATCGTGATCCAGGAGTTCGGGTTTTCCACCTGCCAAGAGCAGCCGCTCGGCGCCGCCACGGAGACGAGCCCGGTTTCCGAATTTTCGCTGTGGGCGCGGCTGGCGAGGTTCAAGACCAAATCACAATTGAGACCCCATTGGTTCACGGTGAAAACTTCGCCACCGACTACGAGATTTCCCGCGCGCCGGCCAGCCACACGATTCGTCGAGACGATGTAGCTCACGTAGCCCGTGGCGATGCCGCTGCCCGACGTGACGGTGATCCATGAGTTCGTGTTTTCGACAAACCACGCGCA
>DATHKK010000859.1:0-4755 GCA_035489355.1 Candidatus Limnocylindria bacterium | reverse complement strand
TTCAAGTAAGATGCCGGGCAATGAACCGTTCGCGTCCAAGCCTTTTCGCTTCGTTGGTGCTACTCGCAACGTTGGCGGGCGGCGTGAGAAACTCAATCGCGCAGGATGCCGCGGCCGAAGTGTTCACGAACACCTCGATTTACCGAATTGAAATCACAATTCCACCGGAGGGCGTGAAGGCGCTTCGCACTGTGCCGCGGCAGTATGTGACCGGCGCCCTGCGTGAAGGGAGCAACACATTTGCGAAAGTGGGCATTCACTTGAAGGGATCGGTTGGCAGCTTCCGCAGCATCGATGGCAAGCCGGCGTTCACGATCAGCTTCGATAAGTTCGTGGCCGATCAGCGCTTCCGCAGCTTGCGTAAAATTCATCTGAACAACTCCGTCGAAGATCCGAGCTACATGAACGAGTTGATCGGCAGCGACACTTTCCTGGCGGCGAAGCTGCCCGCGCCACGCGTCTCGCACGCATTGGTGGAGTTGAATGGACGGCGGCTCGGCCTCTACGTGTTGAAGGAAGGATTCACCGAGGATTTTCTCGCGCTCCATTTCCGGCATGCCACGGGCAACCTCTACGACCTCGCACCGGGTGGCCATGACGTGAATGAGCCAATGGAAAAAGCGCTGGGCGCGAACCCGGAGGACCGGAGCGATTTGGATGCGCTGGCCGCTACGATTGAAGAACCGGATTTGGCGCAACGTTGGGCGAAATTGCCGCGCACGCTGGATCTGGAGCGTTTCCTCTCCTTCATGGGCGTGGAGATCATGCTGGGGCATCGGGATGGCTATTGCCTAGCGCGAAATAACTTCAGGATTTACCACGACGTGGACTCAAATCGCCTGGTCTTCCTGCCGCACGGAATGGATGTGCTCTTCGGCAACGCGCGGGCCGCCATCGAGCCCCGGATGAACGGACTCGCCGGCCGCGCCGTGATGGAGACACCGGAAGGCCGTCGCGCGTATCGCACCCGTTTGGCCCTTCTGTTCACGAATGTCTTCGACGTGCCGCGGATGCACTCTCGCATCGACCGCACGCTGACTGGGCTGCGCAGTGTTCTTCCGAGAGATGAAGCGGCCGCCCTCGATCGGGAAGCGGTCGCACTCAAGGAACGGATCGTTGCCCGCGCTCGCGAACTCAAAACTCAACTGGCACAACCCCCACTGGAGTTGGCTCGGTTCGTCGATGACATCGCGAAGGTGAGCGGCTGGCAGCCTTTCGACGTGCCGGACGGCGGAGGTTTGACGCACACGAACGCCCCCGATGGCAGGCTCGCTCTGGCAATCCAAGCCGGCCCCGTGACCGCAGCCTCGTGGCGGACGAAAGTGCTCTTGCCTCCGGGCCGTTATCGATTCGAAGGCGCCATCAAAACCAGCGGAATCGCGGCGCTGCCGTTCGGCAAAAATCATGGTGCGTCCGTACGAGTGTCCGGTGTGCCGGGTGTTCGTCCTGCAGGATTGGTCGGCGAGCAGCCGTGGAAGGCGTTGCAGGTGACGTTTGAAACCACGGCACGCGAGCAGGAGGTGGATCTCATTTGCGATCTGCGCGCGAGCCGCGGCGCGGCGTGGTTTGATTCGGAATCTTTGCGCTTGGTGCGGCTGAAGTGACCCATTCGTCACTTCAAAGGGTTTGACAAAATGACCGATTGATAGCCACCTATGGGTCAATCATGACAGGTTCACCGTCTAATCACTCGCGCGGTTTTACCCTCATTGAATTACTCGTCGTCATCGCCATTATCGCCATCCTCGCCGCGCTGCTTTTGCCAGCCTTGGGCGGCGCCAAGAAGAAAGCTAAAGGCACTCAATGCATCAATAACTTGCGCGAGATTGGCGTTGGCTTTCGCGTCTGGGCGAATGACAACAATGAGAAATTTCCCTGGGCTGTCACTACTGCGGAAGGCGGCAGCGGGTGGGCTCCCAGTGCTCTGCCGAACACGGGTGATTGGACGGACAATTACCGAGTAGCCTCTAACGAACTGGTTACCCCGAAAATGCTTGTTTGCCCGACGGACAAAGAAAAGTTCGCAGCAGATAAGTGGGAAACGCTCGATGGCGACATGCACATCAGTTATTTTGTCGGACTAACCGCGGAGGAAACCAAGCCGCAAACAATTCTCGCCGGAGATCGAAGCGTCGGCGGCGGGGGCGGAGGTTTGGATCTGACTTGGAATACGGCTCTCGGTACTTCGATTGACGTTTATTTCGACAACAAGATCTTCCACGAAGGCAGTGGCTTCATTGTGCTCTCCGACGCCAGCGTTCAGCATGTCACGACACCACAGATTCGCGAATACATCATCCACGCGCTGACGAGCGGTGGCAGCAAAGAAGTGATCTTTTCGACGCCTCGCGGCGTACAATAAGCGTCCTGACTTTCACCCGGCCCCTCCTTTCCTTCGAGGTACGTAGAATTCCGTAGCCCATCAATCGGGCTTTTTTGTAAATCTCCGCTGGAAATGATCCGCCGTATGTGAGAATCCTGTCTTCACCCCGCAATGCCTGATTGGGCCGGGGAAGAGTTACGCTTATGGCAGCAGACCGGATGCAGCAATCGCGCTTCGAGTTGAAGTACCTCATTAATGAGGACATGGCGCTTAAAGTGCGGGATTTCGTGCGGAGCTATATCGACTTTGATGAATACAGCGTGGGCAAGCCCAACTTCTCCTATCCGGTCCACAGCGTTTATCTGGATTCCGACGATCTGAAACTTTATTGGGAGACGATCAACGGCAACAAGAACCGCTACAAACTCCGACTCCGTTACTACGACACCAATGCCAAATCGCCGGTGTTCTTCGAGATCAAGCGCCGAATGAACAACTGCATTCTCAAACAGCGCGGTGGCGTACGGCAGGAGTTTGTCAGCTACTTGCTCTCTGGCCACCTGCCCCGCGAGGAGCATCTCCTTTCCAAAGCACCCAAGCAGATGATTGCCTTGCAACGGTTCAGTGAACTGATGGCTCGCCTCCACGCCAAACCCAAAGTCCACATTTTCTACATGCGCGAAGCGTATGTGAGCGCGGATGCCCAGGTGCGCGTCACCATCGATCGCAGTGTGTTCGGCGAAGAAAATTTATCCACATCGATCACGACCGACATGAAGAGTCCCGTCCGGGCCTTCGATAATTTCGTGATTCTGGAACTCAAATTCACGAATCGCTTTCCCAATTGGTTTCGCGATCTCGTGCGCATGGCGGGCGTGATGCAGTGTGGAGCGGCCAAGTACGTCGAAAGCATTCAGGGCCTCGGTGCCACGCGGGTCCAAAGCGATATGCCGGTGGTCGAAGAAGCGGAGCCGCGTCTCGCTAATTTTCAGATGAAGGATTTGATCCCCGGCTGGGTTCCCTGAACGGATCAGACCCAGAGCACGGCCGGGAAATTTTTTTGCAAGGCCGACTTTAATTTCGAATAGCTGTTCGCGCGGAAGGCCGGCCAGTTGAAAGTCGCTTCGAGACGTTTCCCATCGGGAGTGGCAAGCCACAACTTCACCGGCACTTTGCCTTCACAAACGTGCGCATGCTCCTTGAGCGCGAAACATTCGTGCAGCTTCATCTGCAACTCCGGACCGTTTGGTTCACCATCCCCGTCGAGCGCACGTTCCGAGTAGAGCAACTTCAGCTTGCGGCCATCGGGCCAAGTGAGATGCAAAGGCGCCAGTTCATCGACCCAGCCGACTTGCTCGGGCGCGAGATGTTTCAAGAATTCTTCTTTCACGCGCACGCCTTGCGCTTCCTTCGCCAGCGTCAATCCACGAAAGGCCCGCGCGAGACACTGTGTGATGGCGGCTTCATCGAACGGCGGAAAATCCAGCTCCGGGAGCGCCGCACAAATGAGGTTCACCCGCGCCATGAACTGCTTCACATCGTGGTTCAACAGCGGTAGCTCGAAGAAACCATTCCGGGCCGCTTCGGCGAGCGCGCGACCGGAGACGTCCGGGTTCACCTCGCGCTGGTGTTCGTGGTGTATCACCAGATCGACGAACCGCACCAACTTCACCGCGGCTACGCGTTTGTGGGTGCGGTCATAAAGATGTTCCACCGGCACAGTGAGATGTTGCGGAAACATTTCTTCGATCCACTCGCGTTTCACCGCTGTCGCCAGCCCGAGCAGTGTCAAATTTCCAGAGCCGCGTCCTGGAACTTCCCGAAGCGACGCCACGACAAACAGGTTCGAGTTTTGCACCACGCTCTCGTGTATCAACGTCCCGTGCCGCTGCTCGGTCATGTCGCATTCGAGCGTGCCGAGATCGCGACGCATGCAAAGCTGATCGATGAAGCCCGTCATCAAGCAACGCAGGATCGCATCGTCTGTACTCTTTGGATCGCTGCCGCCCTCGGACGTCGCTCCGGCGCGCTCCACCAATTTCTCTCGCCCGGCAATCGAGAGGAGTTGATCAAACGTCTGTTCCACCTGCCGCGCGACCTGCGCGTTGATGCCGTAGCGCCGGCACGTCTCGAAGTTGAAGCCAGCTTTCTTCGCGAATTGAAAGGCGCGCATGAGCGTGAAGAAATCCGAATCCGGGCTGGCCTCGAACAGTTCCCGCGCCTCGGAGATCTGCTTCTCGTCGCGCCGCAATCGCTGCAACAGATCGCGCCCGCTGACCAGCGCGGCACACATGGCAGCGGCCGGAACGCAGCGGCGCTTGGAAGCCTCGACCAACATGCGCGAGTAACGCGGGTGCATCGGGAGGCGCAGCATCTGGCGGCCGATGGGTGTCAGGTCGGAAGATGTTTCGGGTTTTGCGTCTCGCGTTTCG
>DATHKK010000858.1:0-6557 GCA_035489355.1 Candidatus Limnocylindria bacterium | reverse complement strand
TGCCGCCACGACGCGGGCATCGGGGCCGCCCCGATCCAACTGATCGAAAAAACCCGCTTTATTTCTACGCTCTACCTGCTATCTTCGCGACCCTATGAGCCGTGTCGCCTTGATGTTTCTCGCCGTTGCCATCGCTGGCTTGATGCCGTTGTCCGCACAAGTGTTGCCACCTGTCCCCGCCGCACCCGCACCCGCGTCGGCGGCAGCAGCGCCAGCCACGCCCGATCCCGATCCCGATCCCAATGCTTTGAAGTGGAGCGCTGAGACGCTCGAGTTCACGCCGAAGGAGGGCGAAACCACCGCGCCGTTCATTTTTTACGTCACCAACGTTTCGTCCTCCGTGGTTTCCATCACGAGCCTGCGCACCTCGTGTGGTTGCACGGTGGCGCAATTGCCGCCGCTGCCCACCGAGCCGTTCAAGCTTGGGGCCGGTTCAAACGTAGCCATCGGGGTTTCCATGAACTTGGCCGGCAAGTCCGGCACGGTCATGAAATCGGTCAACGTGGATACGACGGCGGGAAACAAATCTCTCCTCGTGCGCGTGAACATTCCTGCCGCCCCGGCGGTGGCGGCCACATCGGGCCAGGCGGCGATGGGAGATCGCGCGAAGAACATTCAAAGCGCGCTGGCGGATCGGCAGGCGGTGTTCAAGGGGGATTGCGCCAGTTGCCACGTCGCCAAAGGCCACGGCAAAATGGGCCAGGAACTTTATGCGGCTTCGTGCGGCATTTGCCACGATGCCGAACATCGCGCGGCGATGGTACCAGATCTGAAAGTGCCGCGCAGCTCGCGCGACATCGCGTTCTGGCAAAAGTGGATCATGGAAGGCAAACCGGGCACGATGATGCCGGCGTTTGCTCAGGCGCACGGCGGCCCGCTCACGGCGGAGCAAATCGATTCGCTCACGCTTTACCTTTATCAGAATTATCCCAAAGGCCCTCAAGCCTCGGTCGTCGCGCCGCCGCCCGCGATTGTCCCGCCAGTGCCCGCGCCGCAGAAAAAGCTGAATTGATGCGTGGGTGTTCGGCACCTTCGACGGGAGTTTGGCTCGGGCAGAGCCGTTCGTTGAATCTGTATCCCGCCGTTGACAACAACAGTTGTTCCGCTAGCTTTGCCGCCCTTGTTTTAGGAATTATGCCGAATACGAAATCTGCCGAACGCCGGATGCGCAACAGCGCCCGCAAACAACTGCGCAATCGCAGCGTGAAAAGCCGTCTGAAAACGATGGAGAAGCGCTACACCGCCGCGCTCACCACGGGCAAGAAAGAGGACGCGACGACGGCACTACGCAGCGCCATCTCCACCTTCGACAAAGCGGTGAAAGCCGGCGTTATTCCGCGCGCCACGGCGAATCGAAAGAAATCCCGACTGACGGTCCGCCTCGCGGCTTTGAAGTAGTTTCCCGCCCCGCCCGATCTGCCGCGGGCGAAAAATACCGGCGCTCTCCCATCAGTGATGGCAAAGCACCGGCTTCGCTTGCGCGAAAGGATCGATTCGCAACGCGCTTATTTCGGGGCGGTGTTTGCGCCACTTTCAGAAGGTTGCAGGCCAGTATTGCTGCTGGAATTAGTCAATGGCGCACTGTTGGCCCCCGCTGCATTAGTGCTCCGGCTGCTCGGATAAGTGGTGTCCCGGCTGGGACTGGTCCCGATCCCGGTGCTGGTTTCGCTGCCGGTGCCGCCGCGGTTTTGATCGCATCCGACCAAGGCGATTGCCGAGCAGAGAACTACGAGTGTTTTTTTCATAACGCTTCCTTGATTATCTTCGTGTTGATCAGCGCGAAAAGAGTTACCTCCCCGGCGCCCGCGCAATGCTTAGCCGCTTCGATGCCACGAACGATTCTCTCTGTGTTGGAATGAATGGCGGAGGCCTTACGTTGCAAATACGCAGCCATCGTTTGCAACTCGCAACGCGATTCACTTCACGTAAACGGTTTTCACGTTCACGAATTCGCGGATGCCGAAGATTCCCAACTCGCGTCCGTAGCCGGATTCCTTGATCCCGCCAAAAGGAAGTCGCGGATCGGAGCGCACGAAGTCGTTTACGAAACAGCTTCCAGCTTCGAGCTGCGCCGCGACTCGCTCGCCGCGTGGAGCGTCCGCGGTGAACACGGCTGCTCCCAAGCCGAAGCAACTGCGGTTCGCCAGCGTAATCGCTTCGCTTTCGTCGGCCGCGTCGATGATCGCCGCGGCTGGCCCAAAGGTTTCTTCGTCAAACGCGGGCGTGCCGGAGCGAACATCCGTCAGCACGGTCGGCGGATAAAATGCGCCCGGGCCTTCAGGAATTTGTCCGCCGAGCAACAGCCTGGCGCCAACGCTCACGGATCGCTCGACTTGATCGTGCAACGCGTCCCGCAAATCGTGGCGAGCGAGCGGACCAATTTGCGTGCCGACTTCGAGCGGAGAACCCATTTTGCGCCCGCACATTTTTTCCACGAAGAGTTGCTCGAACTTTTCTTTCACTGATCGCATAACGATGAAGCGCTTGGCCGCGATGCAGCTTTGCCCTGAATTGATCAGCCGTGAGGCGACGCAAGTTTCCGCCGCGCGTTCGAGATCGGCGTCTTCGAGCACGACGTAGGGATCGCTTCCACCCAGTTCGAGCACGGTCTTCTTCAAGTGACGGCCCGCTGTGGCCGCCACACTCTTGCCCGCGTCGGTGCTACCGGTGAGCGTCACGGCGGCGATGGCTGGATGCGCGATGAGTCGTTCCACTCGCCGCGAGGAAACCAGGACTGTCGAAAACAATCCTTTCGGCAATTCCGCTTCGCGAAAGACGGCTTCGATCGCCAGGGCGCAACCGCAAACATTCGATGCGTGCTTCAACACAAGAGCATTCCCCGCCATCAACGCGGGCGCCGCGGCGCGGAACACCTGCCAGAAAGGAAAATTCCACGGCATTACTGCGAGCAGCACGCCGATGGGTTGGAACAAAACATAGCTGCGCGTCGCCTCCGTCTTGATGTGTTCGGGCCCCAGAAAAGCTTCGGCATGTTCCGCGAAGAAATCGCAAGCTGCGGCGCACTTCTCGATCTCCGCGCGACCCTGCTCCAAAGGCTTGCCCATCTCGCGCGCCATGAGCAGCGCGTGCTGCTCCTTGTCCCGGTGGAGAATGGCGGACGCCCGTCTCACCACCGCAGAGCGCTCGGCAAATTTCCGTCCGCGCCATTTTCGCTGCGCCGCAACGGCGTGCTCCAACGTCTCTTGCACGGCTGCATCCGAATGCTCGGCGTAAGACCCGACGACTTCCCCCGTCTCTGGATTGATGGACTTCAAGTTTCCCTCCCCGGTTCTATTTCTCCACGATCTCAATGTCTTTGAACCACACGTCACCATCCTGGCCGCCGTGCAATTGCAGCGCGATCTTGCCGGACAAACGGCCCTGATCATTCTTCAACTCCGCCGTCTTCACGCCATTGACCGTGACCGTAATGTCGCGCCCGCGCGCCGACACAATCATCTCGTTCCATTCTCCTGGCTTGAACCAACTCTTCACTTGCTCCGGCGTCGGTTGCGAAACCCACGACCGGCCGTTGGTTTCATACAGACCGCCAGCGTCGCGATCCGGATCGATCTCGGCTTGGAAGCCGCTCACGCCGCTGAAACCTTTCTCCTCAATACGAAAGTAAAGTCCGCTATTGCCCTTCACGGTTTTGTATTTCAAACGCACGGTGAAGTTCGTGAAGGTCGGTTCGGTGACAAGATGACCGAATTGATTTTCTGTTTTGACGTGCGTTCCGTGAATCGCGCCGTCTTCGATCTTCCAATCCCCTTTCCCGATGACGTGCCAACCGCCCAACGTCTTGCCGTCCCAGAGCGGCTGCCAATCTCTCGCGTGAGCGTGGAAGCCGAAAGCGCAAAGCGTGACCAGCAGCAGGAATCTTTTCATGGCTTCAATATGTTCCAGCCTGGCGCGGCGTGAAGGAATTTTTCCGCGAGAATTGG
Source organism: Candidatus Limnocylindria bacterium (assembly GCA_035489355.1). Classification (GTDB taxonomy): domain Bacteria; phylum Verrucomicrobiota; class Verrucomicrobiia; order Limisphaerales; family SIBH01; genus JANNGC01. The sequence continues at coordinate 2,613 of DATHKK010000858.1, read as the reverse complement.
CTTTTCAAAAGTGCCTTGGGTTGTAGCCGCCGATTAAGGCGGATTTTCCCACTGCTCAAGCCGTCCCGCGCGTCCTTACGTCGGGGGCGACTTCTTAAACAGGCTCGTGCAGAGAGCCAGCAAGAAGGCGCGATTAGCGCGAACTGCACGGTTGCGGCTGCCCTGGCAATCCACATCAGTCTGGATCGCGGTCTGGCAATGCGGCTGCTTGTCACTCCTTGGAGGGCATTATGGATTGCAACGAAAAGAACGAAGGAAAAAATCAGAAGAGGGAACGGCAGGATGTTCGCGATTGGGAACGCTCGGAATGGTTTCGCCGATGGATGGAGTTGATCCGTCCAAAGCGGCCTCAGGCTTGATGGCTTAAGGCTCAACACTGCCTGGCGTCAGCACGCCAGTCAGCACTCGGGCTTCGGAACGTCGCATCCATCCGCTTCGCTTTTCCGCATCGCTCACTTGCAACCAATCACTCTTCATCGCAGAAACGATCACCTCGGCGCCGTCGCGCAATTGAAACGCTGGCTGCGATTCATCGAGCGGACCGAATCGCACTGTGACCTCGCGCGCCGTCACCACCGCTTCGTGACTCGTGAATTGATCGCGAACGGCGGCGGTGAGCGCTACTCCGCTCGACACGGTGAAGAGCAGGAGCAAGAGAACGGTTTTCGGATATTTTCGCCGAGTCACTTCCCCGCACGCCAGCACGGCGAAGAATCCCCAAAGTAGAATTGCCGTCAGGGCCGTCCACTCATTGAACGTTGCGAGCCGAATGGCCGATTTCCAAAGCGGGACGCGGCTTCGGTCATCTCCGTAAACTTTCCCGCGCACGAATTGCAGATTGGCGCGCAACGCGGAATCGCGCGGCGCCAGGCGTTCGGCCACGCGATACGCCGCAATGGCCCGGCCCAGTTCGCCCGCCTTGTAAGCGGCATTCCCGAGATTGAACCAGACATTCGCCCTCGCCGGTTCCGAGCGAGCGAGGGCTTCGTAAACCGCCGCTGCTTCGGGGAATTTCCCTTGCTCGTAAAACTTGTTCGCCTGATCGAATTCCGCCGTGGATTCAGCAGCCGCCCGCGCGCGAGCCAGGCCGAAGACAAACAGCAAGGTGAGAAGGCAGAGAAAGCGCACGTTCACTTTCTGGAAGGCTCCCATTGTTGTAACGCGCGCAACGCCTGCTCCAACTCCGGCACGAGCGCGGACAATTCCTCGCTCGACTTGCTCGGGGCGTAGCGCGCGACGTTCGCCGTCTGAAATAATTTGTGCAGCGCCGCGCGCAACTCTTCCGACGCGCCCGTTGGCCGCAAACCTTCCTCCACAACGGCCTCGGTGATGGCGTTGGGCGGGACATTCAGACGTTCGCCGATTTGTTCCTGCAAGAGCCGCGAAACCGTGGCGAAAAAGGCCTCCGAGTTTCCCGCGGCGACGTGCTCGCGCAATTCGTTCAGACCGCGCTGAATCGTCTGCGCGACTTCGTTGCGTCGCTGGAGCCACGGATCGTTCTCCAGTCGTTCCCGGTGTTTGCGCCACGCGAACAACGCCGCCCACGCCGCGAAGGGCAATGCTTGAAGACCGAGAAACCACGGGCGCGTGATGAGCAGCGGCCCCGTGGCAGCCGGACCGAGATAGGGCTTGATGTGCGCCAGATCAAACGCGGGCTGGGCGGGCGCGGCATTCGATGCGCCCGGCAAACTCGGCATGGCGGAAGCGCCGCCGCTGGCCGCGCCCACGTTCAGCGGAATGGCCGCGCTCGTCAGGGTACGAAATGTTTTCTGCTCGGGATCGAAAAACGAAAACGCGAAAGCTGGCAGAGCCTTGATACCACCGCGCTCTGGCACGACGACTTGCTCAAAACTTTTTGTCCCCGAAATGTTGTCCGCATCCGCCCCTTCGATCTGGCTCGTGGGAGGATACGTTTTGAATTCCTCCCACTCCGGCTGCGGCGGAAGTCGAATCGCATCGAGCGCGCCGCGTCCACTGATCTTGACGCGAACAGTAATCGGATCGCCCGCGGCGAGATTCGTGGGCGCGGCGGAGAAGGCGAGCGAGAAATTGCCCACGGCGCCCGCGAAAGTCGCCGGCACATTCTGCTCGGGCAGCGGCAGGACTTGAATCATCACTTTTTCCGCGGTCAGCCGCACTTCGCGTTCGGGACGGTTGCCGAAGAAGTCGGGGCGCCGCGTCCGATCCGGCACGGCGAGCGGAACGACCGCAGGTCCCAGGCTGAGCGCGCCGGCTTTGACGGGCGTGATCGGCTGTTTGAAAGTCACGACGTTGTAGAGCTGATTGCTGATATTCACGCGCGATTCAGCGGGCTTGAGCCATTTGCCCACCGTGAAGCCCGGGTCCGTGGGCAACTGCGGATATTGCGTGGGCCGTCCGTCTTGCCAATAAAGCTGCACCTCGATCTCCGAAACCTCGCCGACGTAAAGCTCAGGCTTGGGCGTTACGAGTTTCACGAACGCCGTCGGCGCAGTAGCCCCCGGCGGCACCACCGCATCGCCGGGCTTCACGACTTTGATTTGAATCGGCTGCGTCCGAAGTTGTTGGCCGCCGGAATCCAATTGGAAACCAGGAATCAGGAAGTCGCCGATCTGCGTCGGCGCCAATTGGTAC
>DATHKK010000857.1:0-9604 GCA_035489355.1 Candidatus Limnocylindria bacterium | reverse complement strand
GGGCACCACCTGGAGCACGGCAGCGGCTTCCAAGGCCATGAGCCCCTGAATCTGCCGGGTGACTTCGCGCATCTTCTGCGCGGACATCGGCACGTTTTTCATCATCGCTTGTACTTCCATACTATTTCGCTTCCGCCTTGGCCGTGTGCGCGCCGTGTTTCTTGAACGTGCGCGTCAAAGAAAACTCTCCGAGCCGGTGCCCGACCATGTTTTCCGTGACGAACACCGGGTTGAAAACTTTGCCGTTGTGGACGGCGAACGTCAGCCCGACGAAATCAGGCGTGATCATCGAACGACGCGACCATGTTTTGATCGGCGTCTTGGACTTGGCGTCCCGGGCCTTGACGATTTTCTCCATCAAGTGGCCATCAACAAACGGACCTTTTTTAATCGAGCGACCCATATTTCAAATAAATTCTAGCGTGATTTCAAAGGCTTCCCATCGCGGCGCACGATGATGAACCGATTCGAATACTTGCTCTTAACGCGCGTGCGAAAGCCCTTGGCCTGCAATCCCCACGGTGAGGTGAGCTGCTGCCAGCCGCCGCCGCCCTTGGACTTGCCTTGGCCACCGCCGTTCGGATGGTCCACCGGGTTACGGGCCACACCACGAGTAATGGGACGAATCCCGCGATGACGCGAGCGGCCCGCTTTGCCGAGAACGACATTCTCATGTTCCGTGTTCCCGACCTGGCCAATGGTGGCGTAGCAATTTTCCGGCACGCGGCGAATTTCGCCTGAAGGCAAACGAATCTGCGCGTAACCTTGATCGCGTGACATCAACGTGGCCGAAGAGCCGGCACTGCGAACAATCTGTCCGCCTTTGCCCGCATGAAGTTCGATGTTGTGAATCGCAATGCCGACGGGAATCGTCCGCAGCGGAAGGCAATTGCCAAGAACGGGCACCGCCTCCGGACCGCTCATAACCTTCGCGCCAACTTCCAAGCCATTCGGGGCGATGATGTAAGTCTTTTCCCCATCCGTGTACTGCAACAAAGCGAGACGCGCCGTGCGAATCGGATCGTATTCGATCGCCAGGACCGCCGCTTCGACCCCGTGCTTGTTCCGCTTGAAATCGACGGTGCGGATCTTCTGCTTGTGTCCGCCACCAATGCCGCGTGCCGTCGCGCGTCCGTAATGATTACGACCGCCGGTCTTCTTGCGAATCTCGACGAGGCTCTTCTCGGGCTTCGTCTTCGTGATCTCATCGTACGACGCGATCGTGATGTATCGCGTGGACGGCGTCAGCGGTCTAAATGTCTTCACTGGCATAAAAAAATAACCTTCCCAAGTCACAGCCTGGAGCAGTCAGACCATTAATCCTGCGCCCAGTCGAGTCGTCAGTTATCGGCCTGCCGATTAAATGCTGTCCTTTCGCAGGGTGTCCCCGGAAAGGAGCGCGGAATATACCAATCGAAACTTTCAGTGCAACAAATTTTTCCGCTTTTGTCGTGTGCTGTGAGCATCTCGTCTCTTCAAGAGATCATTTTGCACCCTGTCAGGGAAAGGAATGGACCCGGCGGCGTTGCATTTGCGCGAAGCGGCCTTGGCAACGCGCTGCCGGTTGCAACCGGGCAGTCGGGTTCTCATTTCAAAGCGGCGAGAAAAAGATTCGCACATCCTGAACTCAGGGCGGCTGCTGCCAGTTACAAACTGGCAGCCGTTGATTGGAGTTCCCGCCCATGTGCATCCGGATGCGCCCGTGGCGTTCCCGCACTCATTCCAAGGTTTACAACCGCGCGGCCAGCGTTGAAATTCGCGCGTATGCAGAACGTCACTTCCCTCGAACTGGCCCGGGATTGCGAAGCGGTGCAAATCCCGCACGGCGCTCCCGTCACCTTGCCCAAGGGCACGCCGGTGGACATCACGCAAACGCTGGGCGGCACTTTCACGGTCCATGCGCATGGCGGCTTATATCGCATCTCGGGCAAAGATGCTGACGCGCTTGGCCTGGAGCCGCCCGTCGAAGAAAAAAAGATCCCTGCTTCCACAGTCGATGTGGACGAGAAGCAACTCTGGGAAATCCTGCGCACCTGCTACGACCCTGAGATTCCGGTCAACATCGTCGATCTCGGTCTCGTGTACGATCTCGCCGTGGAAAAGCTGCCCACCGGCAGCAGCCGCGTGAATGTGAAAATGACTTTGACCGCGCCCGGTTGCGGCATGGGCGGCGTTATTGCGGGCGACGCTCAGCAGAAAATTCTCGCGCTCGACGGCGTGGAAGAAGCGAACGTCGAAGTGGTTTGGGACCCGCCCTGGCATCAATCGATGATCTCGGAACAAGGCCGGCGCATTCTGGGACTGGAATAGTTTCCTACTTCCTTCGCCCCATTTCCGCCGCTGCCACTGGGGTTGCGATCGATCTCAACGGCGGCACGAGCACCCAATGCCCGTTCACAAAACAGTAGTCGCCCGGCCGAGTCGTGCCGCCGGTCTTTTCCACCGCCAGCGATAGAATCGGCAGATCACTCGCGAGCCAGCCGCGACTGCGCCATTCCTGCGTCACGGGACTCGGCGGCTCCGGCTGGATGCGCCAGATTTCCTTGCTCACATCCGCGTCGCGCACGGGTCGCGTGAATGCCTGTTTGATTTGCCGGTTGAAATCGTCCACGACTTTCCACGCGCTGGCGGCGTGCTTGGGAAACATTTTATCGATGTCGCCTTTAGTCGGATTCATCGCCATTAACACGCGGCTTTTTTCCGACGGACTGCCCGCGCGCAGCGTCGCTTCCGTACGCTCGTAAAACTCCACCAGGCTTTTCTCCATGGGATTCAGTGGGCGCGACTGACCAATGGTCCCGCCCGCCTGCCGCAGCAACGCGACGGTGTTGGTGCGCCCTTCGCGCAACGCGTAGCAAAGCGGTGTGTCGCCGCGCGCGTCCGCTGCGTTCACGACCGCGCGACCGCGCAGTAATGCTTGCGCGATCCCGGCCTGTCCTCGCGACGCGGCGAGATGTAATGGTGTGGTGGCGGAACCAGCCTCGCTCGCGTTTGCATTCGCGCCTGCCTGGATCAATAAGCTCACGACAGGCTCGTTGCCGACTCGCACGGCTTCCACGAGCGGCGTGGCCCCGGCGCGGTTTCGGACATTCACATCAGCCCGATGCGCCACCAGCAACTTCACGACTTCGAGCTGTTGCCGTTGCATGGCCAACACGGAATTCGTCACGCCAAATTTGGTTCCGGGCAAGAAAGGGTTGTCCACGGTTTCGCTGTTCGAGGATTGAAGGGCGATGAGCAGCGGAGTGTTTTCAAAGGTGTCGCGCGCGTTCACCACGGCGCGATTCGTGATGAGCAATCCGGCGATCGCGGCGTCGCCCAGGCGAGCGGCCGTGTGCAGCGGTGTTTGTCCGTTCGACGCGCGCACGTTTACTTTCGCGCGCAACCCCAGGAGGACCTGGACGGCGGTGACTTGCTTGTTGCCAGCGGCGATGTGCAGGGGCGTTCGTCCTTTTTCGTCCGTCGCATCGATTAGGTCCGGCGAGTTCTTGAACAGAGATTTGATCTGCTCGACATCTCCGATTCGCGCCGCCTCGTGAATGGGAAAAATCACCGGCATCATCTCACGTTCCGTGGGCGGTTTATTGGTCAACGCTGGCCGCGTGGCCGCAACATTGGTGGCGGCGAGATCTGGATTGGACCGAATGGCCGGCGCATTCGTAGTGAACAAGCCTGCGGTCGATGGCGGCTCCTTTGCCACGGGCGTCGCAGGACGCGAGGTGACGACACGCGGAGCCGTGGGAGCTTTTTCCAATCCGCCATTCTGCCGAAGAAAGTCCGCGACCTCCACGTTTCGGCGTCCCAGCGCCAGCTTCAACGGAGTGAGTCCGCTGAAATCGGTGGCATTCACATTCGCTCCGTTCGCCACCAGCAATTTCACGATTTCCAAATGCCCAGCGCGCGTGGCTTCATGCAGCGCGGTCGTTCCTCCGTCGCGCACGTTGATGTTGGCCGGTGTCGCCCGAATCAAGCTGCGCACTTTGTCGATTTCACCGCGGCCCGCCGCATCCTGGAGTTCCCCCGCCAGCGCGCCGAGGGCGAGCCACGCCAGAGTGAGCACAGGCAAAAATGATTTCATTCGAGCGTATTCCAGCACGGGTGCGCAAAGGTGGTCAAGGGCGGCGCGCAGCAAACCTCGATTTTGCCCAACGACCGTTCAAATCGCAACGGAGCCTGCGTGGTTCAAAGAATTGAAAACAGCCGGTTAAGCCGTGTTCTCGCGATGTCTGTGCGCTGGCTCGTTCTTGCAATTCAATTGAACAATTTGTACCCCAGCCCGGTCGAAATCGCCTGAATGATTGTTTGCCTGACGCGTGTTTTCCGCTATTATCTCCGACGATTCGCGGGCTTCGCCTCGGGAATAGACTGATATGAAATTGAACCGAAAAACTGCTGCCCTGGTCCTTGCTAAAGGCCAGATTTGGAAACTCCAAGATAGTCACATCGAGATTCTTGAGATGGGCAAACGCCTGGCCAGCTACAAACATTTTCGTACCCTCGACAATCGCCGTGCTCCCACCCAGTTGGCCAACATCGCCAGCGTTCAGGAAATGCTGACGACGCACAAGGCCGTGCTGCTCGACACGAAGGCCGGCAGCGCCGCGATCAAGAAAGTTACCAAGAAGAAGTAACGGACGCCCGCCTCGGTCCCGGCTTGCGTTTGATCGTCTGACGCCCACCCCATGCGCTGCTTTGTTTTCGTTTTGCTGGCGCTAGGTCTGGTCGCCAAAGTTTTCTCGGCCCAAAGTCCGGAGGTCGTCCTCCGGGAAATTGGCGCCGCCGCGCGAACCAACACTGCTACCGCTTTGATCCTGTGCGACAAGGCGGTCGCGGACTATCCGACCAATTCGCAGCCGCTCATCGTGCGTGCGCGCGTGCTCGATTCCGCGCGCCGCTATCCGGAAGCGATTCGCGATCTTTCGGCGGCGTTGAAGATGGAGCCGAAGTTCCTCTCGCTTTGGCAGACGCGTGGCGAAGTCCACTTCAAGGCGGGCAACTTCAAAGAGTCGGTGGCGGATTTCGATCGCGTGATCGAACTGTCGCCGGATCGCGCGCCGCATCACTGGCAACGGGGTATTTCACTTTATTACGCGCGGCAATTCAGCGATGGGCGTAAGCAGTTCGAACTGCACCAGACGGTCAATTCCAGCGATGTGGAAAACGCGGTCTGGCATTTTCTTTGCGCCGCGCGCGAGCAAGGAGTGACCAACGCCCGCGCTTCCATGATTAAAGTCGGGCCGGACGGGCGCGTGCCCATGCAGGAAATTTACGCGCTCTACGCCGACACCGGGAACGTCGATGCAGTCACGTCCGCCGCGGCTTCCTCCCGATCACGCGATGCCCTTTTCTACGCAAATCTCTATCTCGGACTTTATTTCGAAGCGGTTGGGAATGCCGCGAAAGCGCGTCAGCACATCGCGAAAGCGGCGGTCGATCCAGGCGCCACGCATTACATGGGCGACGTGGCGCGCGTCCATTGGAAGCTGATTCAAAGCGCCGCAAGCCAATAGCTGAACGCAGTCGCCGAAGGAACGAGATCAAACTTCCGCAGTGTGGATCCGTCCCGCAGGCGCCGGCGACTTCGACCCGGGAACGTAGAGAAGCAAACTGACTTTTCGGTCGCGGAAGAAAACGACCAACCGCACGTCTCTCAATCGGTGAAACCGACAGTATTGCAACGCATGACGCGTGTCGGAAAAAGTGAGCGCTTCCTTCGGATCATTTGTCCACTCCTGCGAGCCGGCGTAAAAATGCCGCTTTCGCATATCTTGTATCACGATTGTCATGCCTTACTGTTCACCTATCGCTGCTGAGCGGGGAAGGTGCCAAGAAGGGACTGGGCGTTCTGGCCGGTCAATCTGAAGTCTCTGCCCGTGCTAAATCCCTGAACGCATGACTGGCTGCCGTGCAGAAAGCTTGGCCCCCGCCCTTCAATTCGCGGAAAGATCCTCCGGCTGCTGGCCGATCAGCCGGTACTTCCAACCCTTCTGTTTCAGGATCATCGGCCACAGTTCTTCGGGAGGATTGTGAAAAACCAAATCGACGGAGGCCGGATGGGTCAGCCAGGTATCGCGCTGCATTTCATCGTCGAGTTGCCCGGGACTCCAGCCCGCGTAACCAGCGAAAACCTTGATGCGCTGCGTGGCCGAAAATGAATCGCCCAAATCCACCAGTTCATCCAGCGAGTGATCGAGATTCAGGTTCGGCATCACGTTCGCATCCGGCAGAAATTGATCCGAGTGCAGGTAACTCAAGGCCTGCGGCTGCACTGGGCCGCCGAGAAAAAGATCATTCACCTTCAGCGCCTCCGGCAAGTTCACCGGGAGCGCATCGCCGACTTTCTGTCCCGTGGGACGATTCACCACCAGACCGAAAGCGCCGTCGGAATCGTGCTGACAGATGAGCAGGACCGTGCGATGAAAAAACGAACCGGCCAGACGGCCGTTGTCCAACAGCAGTTGTCCCTTCAATGATTCGAACGCCATGAAAACCTCGCGGGTAGTATGCGCCAAACTTGCGGCGATGACAAACTCAGGATTACCCTAAGAACATGAAGCGAATCGTATTACTCATCGCGATCGTGACGGTCGTCATTTCTTTCGCCGGATGCAAAACTCATTCGGGCAGTCGCGAGTACATTCCCGGCAAAGGCTGGGTGCCAAACGATTGATGAAAACCGCGAGGCTCCGGCGCGCAACCTTTCTATCGCGCCGGAGTTTTATGCCGCTATACTGAGCGCATGCTGATTGGGCGCAAACAAACCGCAATAGTCGTGGCCCTGTGCCTCGCGAGTCTCGTCGCTGGCCGCGCCGCCGATCTGCTCAACTGGGACGCCGCCCGCGACCGTGTCGATGCGACCATCGAGACGTGGACCATTCCCGAATTGCTGCAACGCGTCGCCACTTCCACCGGCTGGGAAATTTATCTCGATCCCGGAATTACGAATCGCATCCCGGCGAGATTCTCCGCGAAGGAACCGGGCGAGGCGTTGCGCAAGCTGCTCGGCAATTACAGCTACGCTTTGATCCCCGACACCAATTCGCGCTCGAAGCGTAGCTGTAATTCCCGCGACCAGGCGACGCGAGCCATTCAGCCACTGGTGGCCGCCGCGTCCAAAGGGAGCACCAATCGCATCGGCAACGAGCTGATCGTGACCCTCAAGCCGGGAGAAAAGATCGAAGACCTCGCGAAAAAGCTCGACGCAAAAATCGTCGGGCGCTCCGATGATCAAAACACCTACCGCCTGCGTTTCGAAGATGAGAAAGCCGCGGACACCGCGCGCGCGTCGCTGGAGGGAGATTCGTCGGTCGAGAGCGTGGACGATAATTACTATGTCGCGCGCCCGGAGTCGGCACAGGCGCTTGGCACACCTGGCAAGCCGCTGGGCCTAAATCCCACCGTGCCGGCAGATGGCAAATACACCATTGTTGGTCTGGTCGATACGGCGGTGGACGCCAAAGGCGGCAACTTCGCCGACTTCATTTTACCGGGCACTGAGGCGAGTGGAGCTTCCAGCGATGGCACGCCCTCCCACGGCACCGCGATGGCGGAAATCATTCTGCGATCCCTGGCCATGTCGAGTGACGACAAATCCACCACGGTGCGATTGCTGCCGTTTAATGTGTTTGGCGAGGGCGGCGAAACGACAACTACCTTCGACATCGCCAAAGGCATCTACGTGGTGGTGAACGGCGGTGCAAAGTGGGTAAATCTCAGCCTCGGCGGAAATGGTGAAAGCACTTATCTCTACAACACCATGAAAAGTTCTTACGACCAGGGCGTGAGATTTTATGTCGCAGCAGGCAACGAGCCGGTCACAACTCCAACCATCCCGGCCAATTACCCCTTTGTGACCAGCGTCACTGCTGGCAATCGCGATGGCACGCTCGCGAGCTACGCCAATCGCGCGCCGTCCGTGGATGTCATCGCGCCCGGCAGCGCGGTGGTAAACTACGGCAACTTGCAATGGCGCTTTGACGGCACTTCGACCTCGACCGCAATTGTCACTGGCCAGGCTGCGGCCGCTGCGGACAAGACAAAGAAGAGCGGCGCGACGAACTAAAAGACGGTGGGGCGAGACTCCGTCGAACACCATTGGCCGACGAAGGAGGCGCGATCGGAGCAAGCATCTCCGCACTCAGAAAAGATGCTCACTCCGTTCGTCTCGCTACGCTCGGAATGGTGGCTCGACGGAGTCTCGCTCCACCTTCAAAACCTCAAGCTTGGACTCCGCCAAACTTCTGACTTAGCCTGCGCCCCGTGTCCGGGTTCACAGATCGCAATTGCTTCGCCGTCGCCGTTTTGATTTACGGCATCAGCGCCACGTACTCGATCTTTCTCCTTCGCCGGGAACTTCGGCACCACAATCGGCTCAACTATTTCACCTTGCTGGCCGCGTTCGGCTTTCACACTGGGGCCATGCTGATGCGTGGCTTTTCGCTCGACCGTTGTCCCATCAACAATCTTTACGAAGCCACCATGTTCGTCGCGTGGACCATGACCGCGACGTACCTCGTGATTGGACTGTGGCCACGGCTGCGATTCCTCGGCGCGTTCGCGGCGCCCATTCTGTTCGCCATCGGCGTCTTCGCGCTGCTCACTCCCAAAGATGTCGGCGCGCCGGGACATCCCGAGTTCAGCGGCGGTTGGCTCACGCTCCACGTCGCGATGTTCGCACTGGCTTACGGCGCGTTCGGACTCAGTTCCGTCGCCGGGCTGATGTATCTCACGCAGGAACGCGACTTGAAGTTGCACAAGATGCGCGCGCTCCTTTCCATCATGCCGCCGATTCAACGCCTCGAACTCATCATCCGCGCGCTTCTCGTCGCGGGCTTCGTTCTGCTCACCGGCGCGCTCGTCGTCAGCGCCGTGTTTATGCAGCAACAGGGACGAGTCTTCACCGCTGACTTCAAAATTTTCTGGGCACTGTTCGTCTGGGTGCTCTACCTCGCGCTCATCGTCATGCGCTGGAAATTCTGGCGCGGGGGCCGACGCTTCGCCTGGGGATCCATTGCGGCCTTCGCCTTCGTGTTGCTCACCTTCTGGGGTTCGAGCCTCATGTCGCCGCTTCACCGCCCTTGATATGCACGTCGTCGTCGTGGGCCTCAGCCATCACTCGTCGCCGGTCACGGTGCGCGAAAAGTTTGCCTTCGCGGAGGCGAAGGTTCCGGCGGCGCTGCAAATGATTCGCGAAACTCGCATCGCCGAGGAAGCGGTCATTCTCTCCACGTGCAATCGCGTGGAGATTTACGCCGCCACTTCGCTGGAGCCACGGCAGGCCTTCGCCGAATTACAGGAATTCCTCGTGCGCATTCACGACTACCGCGATCCGCTCACGGACGAACTCTACAAATTCGCCGACCAAGATTCGGTCGAGCACTTGTTCAAAGTCGCCTGCGGCCTCGACTCGATGGTGCTGGGCGAAACGGAGATTCTCGGCCAACTCAAAAAAGCCTACGACCTCGCGCTCCAACACCAGCACACCGGCGCGCGGCTCAACAAAGCGTTTCAACGCGCCTTCAACGTCGCCAAGCACATCCGTACGGAGACGAATATCCAGCGCGGCAGCATCTCTGTCGCTTCCGTGGCCGTGGAACTCGCGGAG